>NZ_LXYF01000060.1:0-38574 GCF_002894065.1 Sphingobium sp. SA916 | reverse complement strand
CGTTTTCCAAGCAGATGGAATCATCTGCTGACTCGGAAAACGCGACAAAACAAAAACTTAGAGCAGTCGAGCCGATGCAATCGGATCGGAATCTGCTCTAGATGTCCTGCGCGATCCGTGCATAAAGCTCCGGCCGCCGGTCGCGGAAGAAGCCCATGCCCGCCCGGTGCATCCTCGCCTGATCCAAATCCAGCGTCGCCACCAGCGCGCCATTGTCCTTGCCGTCGGCCTCAGCGGCGAAATCGCCCCACTCATCGGTGATGAAGCTGTGGCCGTAGAATTTCTGGCCGTCCTCCTCGCCGATGCGGTTGGCGGCGATCACGGGCATGCAGTTGCTGACGGCATGGCCGATCATCGCCCGGCGCCACATGCGGCTGGTGTCGAGGTCCGCGTCATAGGGCTCGGACCCGATGGCGGTCGGATAGAAGAGCATCTCCGCGCCCATCAGCGCCATCACCCGCGCCGTTTCCGGATACCATTGGTCCCAGCATATGCCGACGCCGATGGTGCCATATTTCGTCTTCCACACCTTGAACCCGCTATTGCCGGGGCGGAAATAATATTTCTCCTCATATCCCGGCCCATCGGGAATGTGGCTCTTGCGATAGACGCCCATGATCTCGCCCTCATCGTCGATCATGGCGAGCGAGTTGTAATGATGATGGCCGTCGCGCTCGAAGAAGCTGGTCGGGATATAGACGCCCTCGGCCTTCGCCACCTTGCGCATTTCCTGCACGGCGGGATGCTCGTCCAGGGGCAGGGCGTTGGCAAAGAGCTCCTCCTCCTCGACCTTGCAGAAATAGGGGCCCTCGAACAGCTCGGGCGGCAGGACGATCTTCGCGCCGCGCGCCGTCGCCTTCACCACATGGCCGGCGACCATTTCGATATTGTCCGCCCGATCGTCGGAAAAGGCGAGCTGGAGCGCGGCGACGGTAACTTTGGTCATCGATAACACCCTAAAGACGAATGCCCATGCGGGCGGCAATGGCGACGGTGACGAGATAGAGCAGGATCGTGACCGCGCAACCCGCGATCAGCGCCGGCGCGAAGGAAACCCCACGGCGCAACAATATGGGGATCAGCAGGAACATGGGCAGGGAGGGGATGACATAATAGAATGTCGCCTCCGCATGGCGCGCCATGTTCTCCGCATCCGGCCTGTCGTTCCACAGCCAGATCATTCCCAGCACCGAGATCAGCGGCAATGACGCGATCAGCGCGCCCAGCCCCGGATACCGCCGCGACACCACCGACACGATGGCGATGATGATCCCGGAGATCAGCGCCCGCAACGCCAGCATCGCGCTCATTCAGGCGGACGGCATCTGCTGGCTGCAACAATGGAAGCTGCCGCCGCCAGACAGGATCGCGTCGCTGCGCAGCCCGACGATCTCCCGGCCGGGGAAGAAGGGCTTGAGCGCATCCAGAGCCGCCTGATCATTGGGCTGGCCATAGACGGGCACGATGACGGCGGCATTCCCGATGGCGAAATTCATGTAGCTCGCCGGAATGACCTCTCCATCCACGACCACGCGGCCGGGGGAGGGGATGGACGCGACCTCGACCCCGAACGCCCTGGCCCGCTCCCGCGCGTCGGCATAGACGGCCGTGTTGGGATCATCGTCCGTGCTCGCCTCCGGCAGCGCCAGAACGCCCGGCGCCACGAAGCGGGCCAGATTGTCGACATGCCCGTCCGTATGATCGTTGAGCAGGCCATTGCCCAGCCACAACATGTCCGAAAGCCCCAGCGATCCCGCCAGCAATGTTTCGATCTTCCCCCGGTCCAGTTCGGGGTTGCGATTGGGATTGAGCAGGCATTGTTCCGTCGTCACGAACAGGCCGGTGCCGTCGGTGTCGACCGCTCCCCCTTCGAACACCCAGTTCTGGGTCGATGTCGGCAGTCCCGTCGTCGCCGCCAGCCGCGCGCCTATGTCCTCGTCGCCCGGCATCCGATATTTGCCGCCCCAGCCGTTGAAGCCGAAATCCACCAGCGCCCTTTCCCTGCCCCGCATCACCGCGATCGGCGCCGTATCGCGCAGCCAGACATCGCCCAGCTTCTGCACGACGATGGTGACTCCCGGCGCAACCAGCGCCCGGGCGACGTCCGCATCGCCCTTGCTGGCGCAGACCAGCCGCACCTCCTCGCCCTTGCCGCCGGCATGCAGCGCGCTCGCGAACTGCGCGATCTGCCGCCGCGCATCTTCGAACGCGCCGGGCCACTCCTCGGCAGCGGTCGGAAAGCCGATCCATGTCCACTCGTGCGGCGCCCATTCGGCGGGCATACGGAAAGTCATGGGCTTGGCTCCTGATCGAGGGGTGTCCTCAGCGCCCTCTACAGGATCGGGTTGCGCATTCCAGAGGCATTATGACGGTTGACCGATTTGGGTGGGTGGCGGAATGACCGGTTCTGCCTATAACGCAGAGATACAGTCATTAAAGAATGCGCAGCAGTGTTTCCCTGCTGTCTGGATCGAGCGTTCTCCGCTGCCGTTCCATCACTTCCCGCAGGCCCACACCGATCCGGTCTGCGCGCATAGTCTTGAACCCGTGCCTTCGAAACCACGGCCCGTTCCAAGCCGGCTGCCTAAACGTGGTGAGCGATACCGCGGGGGCTCGCAATGTGACTGCGTGCTTGATGACCGATGACAGAAGCGCCGATCCGATGCCGCGTCCGGATGCATCGGCCGCGATGGATATATTGTCCAGATAAAGAAGGCCGTCGAGGGGCCTCGATGCTGCAAAGCCGATGGGACTTGGGTCGTCTAGCCCTATCGCCACCGCCACATGACAGGCTTTGAACCTGTCCGTAGTAAGCGGAGGAGCATCAGCGATGTGAGACAATGCCGGGATGGAGCGATAACGCTCGCGTGCCTGTGCTGATATGAATTGCAAGCGATCCAAATCGCTATCCCGCGCAGCACGTAGCTCGAAACTCCGCATCTAGCCTCCTCATTGCAATCCGATCACGGTCGTGTCTGATCGAATGACAGCTTTCGAGCAAGCCGGTCTCAGGCGGCTACGGCGTAAAATGGTCGCCTCCCCCAAGACGATCGAACGGGACACCTCACGCAGTGCGTGTCCAATCGGCAACAGGTGATTCCAAAAACATCCTATTTCTTGATGAAGGCAATTCAGGTCTGTCCTATTCCGCGCCGCCCGGCCTATCTCCGCACCGCTCTTTGAAACGTCCTGCCAATCGCTTCGCCACGCCTACGCGCGCGCAGGCACGCGCGCGCATATGGTGTGAACTTCGGCGCAGGATTTTGCCCGAAATGGCGGAAATCCGTCATTTCGTCGCCCGGCTCCTGTCGCGGATCGCCCGGAACTCGTCGCCCGGCATCCAATTGGGCCAGTCGGTCGTGTTCGCCAGCGCCCGCCCTACATCATAATAGAGCTTCAGGTCCGCCTTCACTCCACTCCAGTCCCATTTGGGATCATATTCATCCTTGGGGCCGTGATAGCGATGCTCTTCATAGTCCTTGGCCGCCTTTGCGCCCGCGGCGGGCCCGCCCTTCACCAGATCCTGCCCCCCTTCGAAATAGAGCATCGGCACGCCATGCTTGGCGAAGCTGAAATGGTCTGAGCGGTAGTAAAAGCCTTTCTCCGGGGTCGGCTCCAGGCTGGCGACCCGCTTCTGCGCCGCCAGCGCGCGGTCGAGATAGGCGTCAAGCTGCGACTTGCCCTTGCCGATCACCACGACATTCTTCGCAGGGCCCGCCATGCTGAGTGCGTCCATGTTGACGCCGCCCACGGTCCGGCTGAGCGGAAAGACGGGATGGTTGCCATAATAGGCCGATCCCAGCAGGCCCGATTCCTCCGCCGTCACCGCGAGAAAGACCTGGCTGCGATCCGTCGCCCCAGCTTTCACATTCGCCTCCGCCAGCGCGACCAGCGCCGCCGTTCCCGTGGCATTGTCGATCGCGCCGTTGCAGATGTCGTCGCCGTCTGGGGCCGCCTCGCAATGGCCCAGATGGTCCCAATGCGCGGCATAGAGCACATATTCGTCAGGCCGCCTCGTGCCGGGAAGGAGGGCGACGACATTTTTCGAACTATGCTTGCGAATGGCGTTGTCGAAGGAGACGCTGGCCTTCACGCCCTTCAGCGGGACCGCCTTGAACCCGCGCTTCTTCGCCGCCGCCGTCAGCGCGTCGAGATTGAGGCCCGCACTTGCCACCAGCGCCGCGGCCTTGTCCTTCTGCATCCAGCCGATGGCCGCCGACTGGTCCGCATTACCATTGGCGCTGTCCGCGACATGTTGCGCGCCGGTCCAGCTCGACTGCACGACGTTCCAGCCATAGGCGGCCGGCACCGTGTCGTGCACGATGATCGCCGCCGCCGCGCCCTGCCGCGCCGCTTCCTCGAACTTGTAGGTCCAGCGGCCATAATAGGTCATTGCCCGCCCATTGAACGGGCCGCGGAGCGTGGGCGTCTGGTAATCCGGATCGTTCACCAGGATGAGGACCGTCTTGCCCTTCACATCGACGCCGTCATAGTCGTTCCACTTTTTCTCCGGCGCGTGGATGCCATAGCCGACAAAGACGACCGGACTGTCCTTCACCTCGATATGCGGCTGGCCGGTGCGGTAGGTGGCGATCACCATCTCAGGGCCGTAACTGGCCGAAACCGCCGTCTTGCCGCCGGTGAAGCGGAGCGGCGACACATTCTTCGCGTCGATCTCGACCAGCGGCACGTCCTGGAACCAGCTTCCCTTGTTACCGGGCTTCAGCCCCAGCGCCTCGAAACGCTGCACCAGATAGGCAAGGGTTTTCTCCTCCCCCGCCGTTCCGGGCGCGCGTCCTTCATAGGCGTCCGAGGAAATCTCCTTCACGACCTCCTTCATCGTATCGATCGAAGGACCGCCGTCGGTCGAAGCGGCGATCGCCGCGCTCCCGCTGGCAAGGGCGATGAGAGAGGTCAGGAAAAGCACGCGCATGGCAAGGCCTTTGAAAAGACTGCGAATGCTCCGTTGATGCCAGTTGGCCGGGCGTCAAACAAGCCGAGCGGACAAACAAAAAAGGCGGCCCCGAAGGACCGCCTTCCTGAATGTCTCGCCGGAAGCGAAACCGGATCAGCGGGAATAGAATTCGACGACCAGATTGGGTTCCATCTTCACCGGATAGGGCACTTCGTCCAGCGTCGGCACGCGGACATAGGTGACCTTGGCAGCGCCGTCCGCGACGACATAGTCGGGAATGTCGCGTTCGGGCAGGCCCTGAGCCTCCAGGACGAGCGCCATTTCCTGCGCCTTCTTGCCCAGCGTGATCTCATCGCCCGGCTTCACCAGACGCGACGCGATGTTGCACTTCACGCCGTTCACATAGATGTGGCCATGCGACACGAGCTGACGGGCCGACCAGATGGTCGGAGCGAATTTGGCGCGATAGACGACGGCGTCAAGGCGGCGCTCCAGCAGGCCGATCAGGATCTGGCCGGTGTCGCCCTTCAGACGGGCGGCTTCGATATAGGCCTTCTTGAACTGCTTTTCGGTGACGTCGCCATAATAGCCCTTCAGCTTCTGCTTGGCGCGGAGCTGAATGCCATAGTCGGACATCTTGCCCTTGCGGCGCTGGCCATGCTGGCCGGGGCCATATTCACGCTTGTTGACCGGGCTCTTCGGGCGGCCCCAGATGTTCTCGCCCATGCGGCGGTCGAGTTTGTACTTGGCGCTTGAACGCTTCGACATGATATATTCCTAAGACAATTGCTTATAACGTTGTCCCCGGTATCGCCTGCGATCCATATTTCAGGGCAGGGCCACCGCTTCACCGGGATGCGGAGCCAATCGCGAAGCGGCGCCTATGACGAAGGGCGGGGGGCATGTCAACCCTCGACAGGCCGGTGTTCCCGGCTTAGGTGAGCGGGCCATGAACCCCGAAAGCTACACGACCATGGCTGAAGTCCGCGCAGGCGTGGACGAACTCGACCGCCAGCTTGTCGCCCTTCTCGCCCAGCGTTTCGCCCATATGCGCGCCGCCGCCCGCATCAAGCCGGAGCGTGGCGCGGTCCGTGACGAAACGCGCAAGGCGGAAGTCATTGCAAATGCACGCGCCGAAGCGGAACGGCTGGGCCTGCCCGGGGAGGCGATCGCGAAGCTCTGGGACCAGTTGGTCGAAGCCTCGATCGCGTATGAGATGACAGAGTTCGATCGACTTAACGCTTGATGTGAACTGCGCCTGCCTTGGCAGGAACGGGTTGCCCAGCCTTCAGCGCGACCGTGGATTGCCCAATGCGGACAACACTCCGCGCAAAGTCCGCACCTCCAGATGGTTCCAGCCCGGCTTGGTCAGCAGGTTCCGCAAGGTCCGCTTGGTTGCGGGCGCACGGTCCGGCGGGAAGAAATAGCCTGCGCCTTCCAGCAGATTCTCGAACTGCGCGATCATTCCTTCCAGTTCCGACTGCGGCGCCGGTTCGCCCAGATCGACCACCGTCGGCTGCTCCAGGGAGGCCTGCTTCGACCATTCATAGGCGCACAGGATCACCGCTTGCGCCAGATTGAGCGATCCGAATTCCGGATTGATCGGCACCGTCAGGATTTTCCGCGCCAGCGCCACATCCTCTGTCTCCAGTCCCGACCGCTCAGGCCCGAACACATAGGCGGAGCGACCGGCAGCAGCGTGGACCTCCCGCGCCGCCTCTTCGGGCGTCACCACCGGCTTGGTCACGCCGCGCTTGCGCACGGTCGTCGCATAG
Organism: Sphingobium sp. SA916; assembly: GCF_002894065.1. Classification (NCBI taxonomy): domain Bacteria; kingdom Pseudomonadati; phylum Pseudomonadota; class Alphaproteobacteria; order Sphingomonadales; family Sphingobiaceae; genus Sphingobium; species Sphingobium sp. SA916. The sequence continues at coordinate 31,884 of NZ_LXYF01000060.1, read as the reverse complement.
ACATGCGCGCAATCGGCCACGGCGTCGGCCAGCGATTCGAACACTTCCGCCTTGTCCAGCACCACATCGGCGCCGGCCGCAGACGGCCCGGCATCTGGATTGGGCCAGCCGTCGCGGGGCGACACCAGCCGCATCTGGGTCAGGCCGAAATTCAGCATGGCCCGCGCCGCCTTGCCGATATTCTCGCCCAATTGCGGGCGGACGAGGACGATAACGGGGGTGAGGGGCGTAATTTTTTCCATGTTACCGTTCGTCCTGAGTAGGGGCTGAGCTTGTCGAAGCCCCGTATCGAAGGACTTGCGCGCGAGCAGACTGATCATGTCCCAGTCGCCAGCGATCAGCGCTTCCTTTTTCTTCCGCGACCAGCCCTTGACCCGCTGCTCAGCGGACAGTGCTTCTTCGCGAGTTCCGAAATCCTGTTGCCAGACCAGAGACACTGGCCGTCGGTTTTGCGTATATCCTGCAATTTCGCCAGCTTGATGCTGAGCGATGCGGCTTTCCAGATTATCCGTGTGCCCCAGATAATAGCTGCCGTCCGAACAGCGCAGCATATAGGCGTGGAATGTCATGGCAAGGTCCTTCGATACGCCATTTCGACAGGCTCAATGGCTACTCAGGACGAACGGAGGTTGAGGGAGGCATGAGAGCCCTCAATCACTCCCGACCTCCTTCACCGTGGAGGCGAAATCCTCGAAATCCCGAGCATCGGTGAAATCCTTGTACACGCTGGCGAAGCGGATATAGGCAACGCTGTCGAGGCGTTTCAGGCCCTCCATCACCATTTCCCCAATCGCCCGCGCTGGAACTTCGCCGTCGCCTGACGTCTCCAACTGCCGCTGGATGCCGGAGATCAGCTTCTCCAGCCGACTGGGATCGATCGGCCGCTTCCGGCAGGCGATGCCGATGGAGCGCGCCAGCTTGTCCCGGTCGAAGGCTTCCTTGCGCCCCTCGCTCTTCACCACCCAGATGTCGCGGAGCTGTATCCGTTCGAAGGTGGTGAAGCGCGCGCCGCAGGCTTCGCACTGACGCCGGCGGCGGATGGCTGCGCCATCCTCCGTCGGGCGGCTGTCCTTCACCTGGCTGTCGTCATGGGCGCAGAAGGGGCAACGCAAGGGCGCTTACCCTTCGTAGATCGGGAAACGGGCGCAGAGGACGGAGACGCGGTCGCGCACATTGGCTTCCACGGCTGCGTCGCCATGCTCGCCATGATCGCGCAGCCCCTCCAGAACATCCGCGATCATGTCGCCAATGGCCTCGAACTCCGCAACGCCGAACCCGCGCGTCGTTCCCGCAGGGGAACCAACCCGAATACCGCTGGTCTTGGTCGGCGGCAGCGGATCGCCCGGCACGCCATTCTTGTTGCAGGTGATGAAGCTGCGTTCCAGCGCCTCGTCCGCATCCTTGCCCGAAATGCCGTAGGGGCGCAGGTCGATCAGGGCGAGATGCGTGTCGGTGCCGCCGGAAACCACCGCAAGGCCGCGCTGCTCCAGCTTCGAAGCCAGCGCCTTTGCATTGGTGACGATCGCCTGCGCATAAGTCCTGAATTCAGGACGCAGCGCCTCGCCGAAGGCAACCGCCTTCGCCGCGATCACATGCATCAGCGGCCCGCCCTGAAGGCCGGGGAACACCGCCGAATTGATCTTCTTCGCAATGGCCTCGTCATCGGTCAGGATCATGCCGCCACGCGGACCGCGCAAGGTCTTGTGCGTGGTGGTGGTCACGACATGGGCATGGCCAAAGGGCGTCGGATGCGCTCCGCCAGCCACCAGCCCGGCAAAATGCGCCATGTCCACCATCAGCAGCGCGCCGACCTTGTCCGCGATCGCGCGGAAGCGGGCGAAGTCGAGGTGGCGGGGATAGGCCGAACCGCCCGCGATGATCAGCGTGGGCTTTGCTTCGATCGCCTGCGCCTCCAGCGCGTCATAATCGATGAGGTGCGTATCCTCGCGCACGCCATATTGCACGGCATTATACCATTTGCCCGACAGCGCGGGCTTCGCGCCATGGGTCAGGTGACCGCCGGCGTCGAGCGACAGGCCCATGATGGTGTCGCCCGGCTTGGTCAGCGCCAGCATCACCGCGCCGTTCGCCTGCGCGCCCGAATGGGGCTGCACATTGACGAAGCCGCAGTTGAAGATTTCCTTCGCGCGGTCGATGGCCAGCTGCTCGACCTCGTCCGACGGGGCGCAGCCCTGATAATAGCGCTTGCCGGGATAGCCTTCGGCATATTTGTTGGTGAAGACCGAACCCTGCGCCTCCAGCACCGCCCTGGATACGATATTTTCCGAAGCGATCAGCTCGATCTGGTTCTGCTCGCGCTTCAATTCCCTGGTGACGCCCGCAAACACCGCCGGATCGGCATCGGCCAGGCTGCGCGTGAAATAGCCTTCGGAGCGGATGTCCGACAGGTCGGGCTGGGTGAGGGTAGCGGTGCTCATAGGGCAGGCTCCTTAAAGCGCGGGATGGGAGAGCTTTTCAACGCGGCCGGCATGGCGGCCACCGCCGAAATCGGTGGAAAGGAAGGCGGAGACGCAGGCCTTGGCCATGTCGACGCCGGTCAGGCGCGCGCCCATGGCGAGGACATTGGCATCATTATGCTCGCGGCTGAGCGCGGCCGACAACGGTTCCGACACCAGAGCGCAGCGGCAGGCGGGGTTGCGGTTCACGGCGATGGAAATGCCGATGCCCGATCCGCAGAGCGCAATGCCGCGTTCGGCGGCGCCGGACGCCACCGCCTTCGCCAGCTTGTAACCGAAATCGGGATAATCCACGCGGTCTGCAGTCGCTGGACCCAGATCGTCGACCTCATGCCCTTCGCCGCGCAGCCAGTCGGCAAGTTCCGCCTTCAGATCGACGGCGGCGTGGTCGGAAGCGATGGCGATTTTCACGATAAGGTTGTCCACTCACGCAAAAGGTGATTCGTTCCCGCGCCTCATAGGGGCAGCGCCGCGATATTGCCACAGTCCACCGGCCGACCTATGGCCTGCTTCATGGCTGGCACGATTTTATCCATATTGATGCTCGCAGGCATGGCGCTGACCGGCGGCGGCGCCTACGCCATCGTGAAGAAGGGCGACCGCAAACGGGGCACGCTGATGATCCTCGCCGGACTGGTGATGTTCGGCAATGTCGCCATCTCCGCGATTCCCGGGCCGGACCTGCCGGTGCCGGAAAACGCCCGCTAGGCCCGAAAGGCCATCGCCGTCAGCAGGTCGGTCTGTGTAACTAGTCCGCATAGCCGCCGATCATCATCGACCACGATCGCCTCGCGCCGGGCACCGCTGGTCAATGGCCGCAGCAGAGCCGCCACCGGCGTGTCCGCATGCACGATATAGGGCTCGGACGCGATGTCCTGCACCCGCCCGCCCTCTCTCGCCAGATCCAGCGGGCCCACCACGCCTTGAACACGGCCGGCATCGTCCAGCACGGGAAGCGACAGCAGCCGCCGATCGTGCAGCAATTGCCGCGCCGCGGCCACCGGCTGGCCCGCCCGCACGGTGACGACATCGCGCGACATGATCTCGCCGCACGTCAGCCTGCCATGCGCCCGCTCGGCCGCCCGCATTTCCGCATCGTGCAGCACCGCCTGCAAGTCGGCCGCATTCACGTCCAGCCTGTCGCCATAGGCGTTCAGCGCTTCCTCCACGTCCTGTTCGGACGGCGTGCGCAGGATCGGCGCGGGGTCGCTGGTGCCATGGGTGGTCGCCGCCTTGGCCGCGACATGGGGATAGCTGTGCCCGGCCAGCCGGTGGAAGAGGATTGCGACGGTCACGAGCAGCGCCGTGTTCACGCCGACAGGCACGATCGCGAACATATAGCTCGGCGCCCCATGCGTCGCGCCCAATACGGCGGAGAGGGCGACGGCGCCTCCGGGCGGGTGGAGGCAGCGCAGCACCGACATGGCGCCGATCGCGCAGCCTACCGCCAGCGCGGCGGCGATGGTGGGATCGGGGATCAGCCGGACCACCATGACTCCGACCAGTGCCGATATGATATTGCCGCCCAATACCGGCCAGGGCTGGGCCAGTGGACTGGCGGGCACGGCAAAAAGCAGCACCGCCGATGCGCCCATGGGTGCGACCAGCAGTGGATGGGCGATCCCGTTTCCCAGCATCAGTCCGCAGAGCAGCCCCGTAACGGCGATGCCGCCAATGGCGCCGCTCGCCGCCTTCAGCCGGTCCAGGAAGCCGGGACCGGCGGGAGCGGGGACGAAGGCGCTGTAATAGCGGCTCCAGATCAGGCGGACGTCGTTCTTCGGATCGGTCATGGGGCGCTGCCGCTAAAGCCCGCATGCCGACGGGCCAAGCGCAAAATTCCTCAGCCGCCTCAACCGCAGCTTCCATTCCCTTGCGGGAGGACCATGTACGATGGGCCAAAAAGAAAAGGGGCCGCCGCAGCAGCCCCTCCACCTCGAACAGCGGCAATCGCCTTATCGGATCGGAGAATCCGGCGACAGGCGCATGTCGAGATAATTGTCGACCGACTTCATGAGCTGGTCCAGTTCATGCTCGAAAAAATGGTTCGCGCCACGGATTTCGTCATGGTGGATGGTGATGCCCTTCTGCGTGCGCAGCTTGTCCACCAGCTTCTGCACGGCGCTTGCCGTCACGACCTCGTCCGCCGTCCCCTGCACGATGATGCCGGAGGAGGGGCAGGGCGCCAGGAAGGAGAAGTCATACATGTTCGCCGGCGGCGCTACCGAGATGAAGCCCCGGATTTCCGGACGGCGCATCAAAAGCTGCATGCCGATCCACGCACCGAAGGAGAAGCCGGCGATCCAGGTCGTCTGCGCCTCCGGATGGAAGCTCTGCACCCAGTCGAGCGCGGCGGCGGCATCCGACAGTTCGCCAATGCCGTTGTCGAACGTGCCCTGGCTGCGCCCGACGCCCCGGAAGTTGAAGCGCAAGGTGGCGAAGCCGCGCCGCACGAAGGTCTTGTAGAGCGCCTGGGTGATGCGGTCGTTCATGGTGCCGCCGCCCTGCGGGTGCGGATGCAGGATCATCGCGACGGGCGCGCGGGGGCGGGGCGGCGGGCTGAAGCGGCCTTCGAGGCGACCTTCGGGTCCGGGGAAAATAACGTCGGGCATGGCACCTGTTATGGTTCTGGGCGGCCCAACCCGAAACCGGGCGAGCCGCGAATGGAGAGGGCGCAGCAGCCAGTGCTGGCGCTGCGCGACAGACCGCCTATATAGAAGTCGCCACCATTTCCGCAATCAATGAGTCTTCCCAAATCCGTGGCTTCCGACCGTCTCTATCTGGATCACGCCGCCACCACGCCGATCCTGCCCCAGGCAAGGGCAGCGATGGTCGAGGCGATGGAGAACTGGTCCAACCCGTCCAGCCCCCATGGCGACGGCCGCGCCGCCCGCGCCCTGCTGGAGGATACCCGGCGGCGCATCGGCGCGGCGTTGGGATGGGGCGGACAGATCATCTTCACCTCCGGCGCGAGCGAAGCCATCGCCATCGCGCTGGGCCGCGCCAGCTTTGACCGCATCCTGACCTCTCCCGTCGAACATGATTCGGTCCTGCGCGTCACGCCCCAGGCCGAGCGGCTTCAGGTGGACGCAAATGGCCTTCTCCTTGGTCCTTCCCGCCGTTGCGAGGAGGAGGGGCATGAGACCATCCTTGCCATCCAGCATGTCAACAACGAAACCGGGGTCATCCAGCCTCTCGACGCGATAGACCGCAAGGGCGCCGTTCTTTTCGCGGACTGCGCCCAGAGTGCAGGCAAACTCCCCCTCCCGGATGCCGACATGATCGCGATCAGCGCGCATAAATTCGGCGGTCCTCCGGGCACGGGCGCGCTTCTGATCAAGGATCTTGCGCTGATCCGCCCGAGCGGCGGCCAGGAGCAGGGCTATCGCCCCGGCACCGAAAACCTGCCCGCCATCCTCGCCATGGCGGCGGCGCTCGACGCGCGCACGGACTGGCTTTCCAAAGCCGCGATCCTTCGCGCGCGGCTCGACGCCGCCATCGAAGCGGCCGGCGGAGAGATCGTCGCCCGCAATGCCCCGCGCATCCCAACCATCGCCAGCTATCGCATGCCCGGCCTTTCCGCCCGCGCCCAGCTTATCCAGTTCGACCTCGCCGGCATTTCCGTTTCGGCCGGCAGTGCCTGTTCTTCGGGTTCGCTCAAGACCAGCCATGTCCTCCATGCCATGGGCTGGGACGATGCGCGGGCGGGCGAAGTCGTCCGGGTCAGCTTCGGCCCGGATACGAGCGAGAAGGATCTGGATCGCTTCGCCGCGGCCTGGACCCGGATGGCGGGGCGGGCCCGGTGACGATCTATCTCGATTATCAGGCGACGACGCCTCTTGCGCCCGAAGCCTTCGATGCGATGGTCCCCCTGCTCCGCGACCAGTTCGCCAATCCGCACAGCGCCCACAGGCTGGGCCGCGCCGCCACCGCGCAGGTCGATCTTGCCCGCGCGGAAATCCTGAAGCTGCTGCCCGATGGCGGCCGCCTGATCTTCACCTCCGGCGCGACCGAGGCGCTCAACATGGCGATCCAGGGCGCTCCGCCGGGCGGCATCGTCACCATCGCCACAGAGCATGCCGCTGTCCTCGACACGGTCGACGCGCTGCGCCGGGCGGGTCGGGACGTCACGATCCTGCCAGTCGGTCCCGACGGGATCGTCGATCTTGAAGAAGCCGCCAGGGCGATCCGTCCCGGCACGGCGCTCGTCGCGGCCATGCTGGTCAATAACGAGATCGGCGTCATCCAGCCTGTTGCAGAGCTGGCCGACCTTGCGCACAGCGCAGGCGCGCTGTTCCTCTGCGACGCCGTGCAGGGCTATGGCCGCGTGCCCATCGCGCCCCGCTGCGACATGATCGCGATCAGCGCCCACAAGATCCATGGGCCGAAAGGCATCGGGGCGCTCTGGCTGCGCGAGGACGTGACTCTCACGCCGATCATCCACGGCGGCGGCCAGGAGGGCGGCCTGCGTTCGGGCACCCTTTCGCCGGCCCTGTGCGCGGGTTTCGGGGCCGCCGCCCGGCTGATGCGCGAACGCGCGGAAAGCGACCGCCTGCATGTGGAAGCGCTCTGGAGCGCCGCCCATGGCCTCTTCTCCCAATGGACAGTCAACGGCAGCGAGGATTTGCGCTATCATGGCAATCTGAACCTCCGAAGGGCAGGAGTCGACGGCGCGCGGTTGTTGTCGGAATGCCGCGATGTCGCTTTTTCGCTCGGCAGCGCTTGCGCAAGTGGGTCCGGGCGGCCTAGCCATGTGCTGCGCGCACTCGGCCTTTCAGACGCGGAGGCGCGCGGATCGGTGCGGATCGGCTTCGGCCGGTACACGACACTGGCCGAATTGGGGGATGCGGCGGAGGCAATGAACAGGGCAGCCCAAATATGGGCGCCATGAAGCGTCGTGCGAAAGAGCGGAAAACCGTTTTTCGCATCACGCGGCAACAGAGAGCGGGGAACGCATATCATGACCAGGGTCGTCTTCATCAGCGCCGATGGAGAGCATAAGCAGGAGGTCGAAGCGCCGACAGGCGCCGTGTTGCTGGAGGTCGCGCAGGCAGCGGGCCAGCCGCTCGAGGGAACCTGCGAGGGGCAGATGGCCTGCTCCACCTGCCATGTCATCGTCGATGCCGCCGACTTCCCGAAGCTGAAGCGGGCGAGCGAAGATGAGGAGGACATGCTGGACCTTGCCGCCGCCGCGACCCGAACCAGCCGCCTGTCCTGCCAGATCGTGCTGGACGAAAAGCTGGACAGCCTGACGGTCCGCATTCCGGGCGAATCCTATAATATGCAGGGAATGTAGGCTTGTCGAAGCGCCTGATGCTTGCGGCCCTGCTGCTCGCCGCGCCGGCTTTCGCGCAGCAGGAGGCGCCGCGACCTTCGCTCCTGCCGCCAGCGCCCCGCTACATGGTGAGCGAATCCGCTTTGGCATCCGTGCGCAATCCCAAGGAGATAGAGAGCGCGACCGGCGGCCGGCTGGGCGTCGCGCTGGTCGACAGCAAGGGCGCTTTGATGCTGGGCTTCAACCGGGACGAGCGCTTCGCCATGTGTTCGACCTTCAAGGCCCCGCTCGCCGCAGCCGTGCTGACCGGGGCGGAAGGCGGCAAGTTCGGGTTGGAGGGGCAGATCAGCTTCACCAGGTCCGATCTCCTGGACTATGCCCCGGTCGTCAGGAAGAATGCGAAGCGCGGCCGCATGTCGATGGAGGAACTGGCGGCGGCAGCCGTGGAGGTCAGCGACAACAGCGCCGCCAACCTGCTGCTGCCGATGGTCGGCGGGCCGGAGGGCCTGACCCGCTTCATCCGCGCCCATGGCGACATGGTGACGCGGCTCGACCGCAATGAGCCCTCGCTCAACGAGAATGTCGAGGGCGACGAGCGCGACACCACCAGCCCTGCCGCCATGGCCGGCCTGATGGGCCGCCTGATCTTCCGCGACCTCGCGCCGGAAAGCGCCGAAAAGCTGCGCGGCTGGCTCAATGCCAGCACAACCGGCGCCAACCGGATCAAGGCGGGCCTGCCCAAGGGCTGGACATCGGGCAGCAAGACCGGAAGCTGCGGCACCGCCTATAATGACGTGGCGCTGGTAAAGGCCCCGTCGGGCGAGGAATATATCCTCGCCATCTATCTCGACCGCCCGACCATCGACGCCAGGGCCGCCGAAGCCGCCATAGCCGAAACCGCCCGCGCGGCGCTGGATTTCGTCGGGAAGGCGCAGAAGACGGGGCTGGAATAAAGCCGCGACCTTGCAGGGAATACGGCGCTCTTCTGGCGATCCCTTTCCTTGGCCCCTTGCCATAACCGCCACCTTTCGCCATATGCCGCGCCGGGAGTCGGGCGGACGTAGTCGTCGCGAACCTGGTCAGGTCCTGACGGAAGCAGCCACAGTGATTTCGCTGCGGGTCGTTCCGGCTCCCACCTCCAAACAGCATCCGTTCGGACCGGGCCTGACGGCGTCCACTTCTTCTTTCGATGTTGGAACGATGAAGGCTGCCCTTCGGGTCGCCAAGCCCCGTACGAACGGCTAGAAGATTCGCATGTCCGATTCCCCCCAGCCCTATCGCGTGCTCGCGCGCAAATATCGCCCGCGCAATTTCCGGGAACTGATCGGGCAGGACGCGATGGTCCAGACGCTGGGCAATGCGATCCGCCGGGGACGCCTGGCCCATGCCTTCCTGATGACCGGCGTGCGCGGCGTGGGGAAAACCTCCACCGCGCGCCTCATCGCCAAGGCGCTGAACTGCATCGGTCCGGACGGGCAGGGCGGTCCCACCATCGATCCCTGCGGCGTCTGCGAACCCTGCATGGCCATTGCCGAGGGACGCCATATCGACGTGGTCGAAATGGACGCCGCCAGCCATACCGGCGTCGACGATGTGCGGGAAATCATAGAGGCGGTGCGCTACGCCGCCGTTTCGGCCCGCTACAAGATCTATATCATCGACGAAGTTCACATGCTGTCCAAGAACGCCTTCAACGCGCTTCTGAAGACGCTGGAGGAGCCGCCGGCGCATGTGAAATTCCTCTTCGCCACGACGGAAGTGAACAAGGTGCCGGTGACGGTGCTGTCGCGCTGCCAGCGCTTCGACCTGCGCCGCATCCCCGCCGAACTGCTCGCCGCCCATTTCGCCCATGTGGTGGAGGCGGAATCGGTCGCCGCCGAACCCGATGCGCTGGCGCTGATCGCCCAGGCGGCCGAGGGTTCGGCCCGCGACGGCCTGTCCATCCTGGACCAGGCCATAGCGCATGCGGAAATGGGCGAAGGCGCCCCGCTCGTCACCGCCGTGCAGGTTCGCGACATGCTGGGCCTCTCCGACAGGGGCGCCACACGCCGCCTGCTGGGCCTGCTGCTCGAAGGCGACACCGGCGCGCTGCTTGGCGCGGTGCGCGATCAATATGCGCTTGGCGTGGAGCCGCTCTCGCTGATGCGCGGCCTGTTGGAACTGGTCCATGCGGTGACGCTGGTGAAGGCGGGCCGCGACATCGCCAATCCCGGCCAGTCGGCGGAGGAGCGCGAGGCTCTGGCGGATTGGGCCTCGCAACTCGGCTTCGCGCCGCTGCACCGGCTATGGCAATTGCTGCTGAAGGGCCATGAAGAGGTTGCCAGCGCGGCATTGCCGATCGAAAGCTGCGAAATGGCGCTGCTGCGCGTGATGCACGCCGCGACCATGCCCGACCCCGGCGAGATCGCCCGCCTGCTGCGCGAAGGCGCGCCTGCAGCCGCCGCTCCGGGGCAGGCGCCCGCCGCCATACCCTCCGGATCACCCGCCGCGAAACTTCCGGCCAGCTTCGAAGAGCTGATCGAAGCCTTCTGGCAGCGCGGCAAGGGGCAACTTGCGCAGGAAATGCATGATTGCATCGGCCTTGTCCGCTATGCCGCGCCGGAACTGGACTATGCCCCGACGTCTTCCCTGTCGTCCGATTTCCTTGCCCGCCTGAACCCGGCGCTGCGCGAGGTGACCGGCACGGCCTGGCGCGTCAGCGCCGTCGACGGTCCTGCTGCGCCGACCCTGCTGGAACAGGAAATGCGCAAGGCGGCGGATGCCCGTGCGGAAATCATGGAAACCCCGGTGGTCAAGGCGGCGTTGGCTGCTTTCCCCGATGCCGAGCTTGGCGACGAGCTCGAACAATGGAGTGCAGAGCGATGAAGGATCTGAACGAAATATTGGGCATGGCGAGCCGCGTGCAGGAGGAACTGCAACGCGCTCAGGAAAATCTCGACAAGCTGGAGGTGGAGGGCAGCGCAGGCGGCGGACTGGTCAAGGTCCGCGCCTCGGCCAAGGGGCGCATATTGGGCGTCGCCATCGACGACAGCCTGCTCGCCGTGTCGGAAAAGCAGATGCTGGAGGACCTTATCACCGCCGCGTTCAACGATGCGCGCAAGAAGGCGGATGAAGTGTCCAGCGCCGAAATGGGCAAGATGACCGCCGGCCTGCCGCTGCCGCCCGGCTTCAAGCTGCCTTTCTGATCGTGAGCGTGCCGGGGATCAGCCTTTATTCATCATTGCGATCCCATAACGCATGATTGAACCATGCGGCGACCATCCCCATAAAGGCGATGAACCGCATGACTGGGTGGAATGTCACCCCGGAGAGTGAATGACTACGCAATATCCCCTGCTTCCTCTGCGCGACATCGTCGTCTTCCCGCAGATGATCGTGCCGCTGTTCGTGGGCCGCGACAAGAGCGTGGCCGCGCTCGAATCGGCGATGGAAGGCGACAAGGAAATCTTCCTCGTGTCGCAACTCGACCCGGCGGAGGATGATCCGGGCCAGGATTCGCTCTACGACACCGGCGTCATCGCCGTGGTGCTGCAATTGCTGAAGCTGCCCGACGGCACCGTTCGCGTGCTGGTGGAGGGCAAGCAGCGCGCCCGGCTGGACGGCATCGGACAGGCCGACGGCCATATGGTCGCGGATGTGACGGCGGTCGAGGAAATCGACGCCGAAGGGCCGGAGGCCGCCGCGCTGATGCGTTCGGTGGCGGAGCAGTTCGAAAATTACGCCAAGCTCAACAAGAAGCTGCCGGCGGAAACCCCCGTGCAGTTGCGCGAGATCGAGGATGCGGGGCGTCTGGCCGATGCCGTCGCCGCCAACATCAACGTCAAGGTCGCCGACAAGCAGTCGCTGCTGGTTGAGGCCGATCCGGTCAAGCGCCTCGAAATGGTCTTCGCCTTCATGGAGGGCGAATTGGGCGTGCTCCAGGTGGAGAAGAAGATTCGCGGCCGCGTGAAGCGGCAGATGGAGAAGACCCAGCGCGAATATTATCTCAATGAGCAGTTGAAGGCGATCCAGCGCGAACTGGGCAATGGCGATGGCGAAGAAGGCGACGAACTCGCTGAACTCACCGAGAAGATCGCCAAGGCCAAGCTGAGCAAGGAAGCCCGCGCCAAGGCGACGGCGGAGCTGAAGAAGCTCAAGGGCATGCAGCCCATGTCCGCCGAAGCCACGGTGGTGCGCAACTATCTCGACGTGCTGCTGGGCCTGCCCTGGGGCAAGAAGGGCAAGGTCAAGACTGACCTCAAAAAGGCGCAGGCGATCCTCGATGAGGATCATTTCGCGCTGGAGAAGGTCAAGGACCGGATCATCGAATATCTCGCGGTGCAGGCGCGCACCAACAAGCTGAAGGGCCCCATCCTGTGCCTCGTCGGCCCTCCGGGCGTCGGCAAGACCTCGCTCGGCCGTTCGATCGCCAAGGCGACCGGGCGGGAGTTCGTGCGCCAGTCGCTGGGCGGCGTGCGCGACGAAGCGGAAATCCGGGGGCACCGCCGCACCTATATCGGCTCCTTGCCGGGCAAGATCTTGACCAACCTCAAGAAGGCCGGGACGATGAACCCGCTCTTCCTGCTGGACGAAATCGACAAGCTGGGACAGGATTTTCGCGGCGACCCCGCCTCCGCGCTGCTGGAGGTGCTGGACCCCGAACAGAACAGCAAGTTCCAGGATCATTATCTGGAGATCGACGTCGACCTTTCAGACGTCATGTTCGTGACCACCGCCAACTCCCTGAATTTGCCGCAGCCTTTGCTCGACCGCATGGAGATCATCCGGCTCGAAGGCTATACGGAGGATGAAAAGGTCGAGATCGCCCAGCGGCATCTGCTGCCCAAGCAGATCGACGCCCACGGCCTGAAGGAAGGCGAACTCGACGTCACGGAGGAGGCGGTTCGCGATCTGATCCGCTACTACACCCGCGAAGCCGGCGTCCGCACGCTGGAGCGCGAAGTGGCGCGCCTCGCCCGCAAGGCGCTGCGCAAGATCCTCGAAGGCGCCTATGACAAGGTGACGATCACGCCGGACAATCTGGCCGACTATGCCGGCGTGCGTAAATTCCGCCACGGCGTGGGTGAGGAAGAGCATCAGATCGGCGCGGTGACGGGCTTGGCGTGGACCGAGGTGGGCGGCGAACTGCTGACCATCGAAGCGGTGACCGTGCCCGGCAAGGGCGCGATCAAGACCACCGGCAAGCTGGGCGAGGTCATGAACGAGTCGGTCCAGGCCGCCTTCTCCTATGTGAAGGCGCGCTCGCCCGGCTATGGGATCAAGCCCAGCATTTTCACCCGCAAGGATATCCACATCCACCTTCCCGAAGGCGCGGTGCCGAAGGATGGCCCCTCGGCAGGCATCGGCATGGTGACGACCATCGTGTCGACCCTGACCGGCATTCCGGTGCACAAGGATGTGGCGATGACCGGTGAAGTCACGCTGCGGGGCCGCGTCCTTCCTATCGGCGGCCTCAAGGAAAAGCTGCTCGCAGCGCTGCGGGGCGGCATCAAGACGGTGTTGATCCCCGCGGAAAACGAGAAGGATCTGGCGGAGATTCCGGCCAATATCAAGGAAGGGCTGGAGATCGTTCCCGTGTCCCATGTCGATGAGGTGCTGGCCCGCGCACTGATGAGCAAGCCGGAAGCGATCGCGTGGACCGAGGAGGATGACCTTGCCGCCCAGCCGAACCCGGCGCAGGGGCGGGACGGGGAAGCGTCCATTCGTCACTAAGCTGACTAAGGAAAGCGGCGTCGCACGGCTATTCAGCAAGCTTTTACCATAAAATCTTGCTTGACCGGCCGCCGACGCCGCTTTCTCTTTGACAAGGCCCGAAAGCTGGGCCTTATTGCGCCGCCTACGCCGCGATTCCTAAACTATCCAAACAGCTAGAAGGGGGTTCCCAAGGCATGAACAAGCAGGATCTTATCAGCGCAGTCGCTGAAAGCAGCGGCCTTTCCAAGAGCGACGCCAGCAAGGCCGTTGAGGGTGTTTTCGACGCCATCACCGGAGCCCTGAAGAAGGGGGATGAAGTTCGTCTGGTCGGTTTCGGCACTTTCTCCGTTTCGCAGCGCAAGGCCTCGACCGGCCGCAACCCGCGCACGGGCGAGACGATGACGATCAAGGCTTCGGCCCAGCCCAAGTTCAAGGCCGGCAAGGGCCTGAAGGACTCGGTCAACTAAGGATTTTCAAGGGGCGCTCCCCGGCGGAGCGCCTCGGTCCGTTTTCGAGCCGGCATCGCGGTTGGCGTAATTTTTATCGGAGAGAGACTGCCGGATTTGAGCGCGGCAGCAGGGAGCGGGGCTCTCATGCGCGCTGATCTTCCAAGGCATGAAAAGGGGTGGGGGCATCACGCTTCTCACCCCTTTTCTTTTTATTTCGGCATTGCGGCTTTTTCCGCATCAGGCCGCTTGACGGCGCGGGAAGGGCCGCATATGTGGCCCTTCTCTCAAGGGGCACAGCCCCTGTGGCGATCGTAGCTCAGTTGGTTAGAGCGCCGGTTTGTGGTACCGGAGGTCGCGGGTTCGGATCCCGTCGATCGCCCCATTTTCCTTCTTCGATGGATGAATTTGCGTGAGGGGCGCCGGGTCGCCTTCGTCCCTGGTTCACGCTCAGCCAGTCGAAACTGCTCTCCTTCTTTCCCGCGACGGCTCTTCATCATTCAGGGCTTCGCATGAGGGCCACCGCCCTCTATAGCCGCCTTCATGGACGAAGCACGTGACCGGGGCCTGACCCTCAATCCCAAATATGACAAGGACGGCCTGATCACGGCCGTCGTGACCGATGTGGACAGCGGGGAACTACTGATGGTCGCGCATATGAATGCGGAGGCGCTTCAGCTTACCCGCGATACCGGCCTTGCGCATTTCTGGTCGCGCAGCCGCCAGTCGCTCTGGAAGAAGGGCGAGACGTCCGGCCATATGTTGCAGGTGCGCGATCTTCGCATCGATTGCGATCAGGACGCTGTCTGGGTGAAGGCTCTACCCGCCGGTCCCACCTGTCACACCGGCGCGCGCTCCTGCTTCTTCCGCCGCATCGGCCCGGAAGGCCTGACAGCTGTCGATGCGGCCGACTAGCCTTGCCGCATTGCTGTTGCTCGCGGCGTGCCAGCGTGAGGCAGCGCCCACGCAGGGGCCGCGCGAAACCGGCATGCAGACCAGTTCCGGCCTCGAACGCGCAGCGATCGAAACCGGCGTGATCGCTGATGCGGCCAAGGTGCCTGCCATCGGCCTCTACCAGCGCAATCACGAAGCCGGTCGCGATGCGCTTTGCGTGATCCCGGCCAAAAACGGCGACTATCGCTTCGGCCTGGAGGCGACCTTCGGGGAGGATCAGAGCTGTGCGGGCAGGGGCTCCGCGCGGCCAGCGGGCGACAAGCTGATCCTCAGCTTCTCCCATAGCGATCATTGCATCGTGGTGGCCCAATATGACGGCGATCAACTATCGCTGCCGGGCGTTGTCGACATGAATTGCGCGAATGTCTGCAAGGGAAGGGGCTCCCTCGAAGGCGTCAGCTTCCCCCGCGTGGCGAGCGACGCCGCATCGGCTTTCCAGGCCCGCGACAGTGGTGGCGGGCTGCTATGCGAGTCGGACTAGACGCTTCGGACCCTGTCATGCTCCGGCGAACGGCGGAACGCGGGATGTTGAAGGACTTACTCGCAGGCTACCGCCGCCAAGCGCAAGGACCTTTGGCGCAGGTTCAAGGCCAGCAGGAAGACCGCCAAGCCACCCAAGGCCAATCCCGCGCCGATCCACCCGGTCGATGTCAGGCCGTAGCCGGCCGAGATCGCGAGCCCGCCAAGCCATGGTCCCAGGGCATTGGCGACATTGAAGGCACCGTTATGCGCCGCCGCCGCCAGCGTCTGCGCATCGCCCGCCACGTCCATCAGCCGGGTCTGCAACACGCTACCCAGGCCCCCGCCGCAGCCGATCAGGAAGATCACCAGCGACAGGCTCCAGATATTGCCAGCCATCAGCGGGAACAACGCCAGCGACGCCGCGCTCCACAGCAGCACGCCGATAGCGGTCCGATTCGGCGCCCGATCCGCCGCGGATGCCGCAACCAGATTGCCGATCGTCAGGCCTATGCCGAAGATCGCCAGCACCACCGGCACCAACTCCTCCGACACATGGGTCACGGAAATCATCGTCGAGGCGACATAGGTGTAAACCGCGAACAGGCCGCCGAAGCCGATAGCGCCGGTCAGCAGCGTCAGCAGCACCTGCGGTTCGCGCAACGCGCCCAGTTCGCGCATCGGGCTGGCTTCCGGATCGCCGGCGTCGCGCGGCGCATAGATCGCCACCAGCGTCACCGTGATCACCGCCAGCAACGCCACGATGCCAAAGCCCCAGCGCCACCCCAGCGCCTGCCCCGTCCAGTTCGCCACCGGCACGCCGACGACGGTGGCGACCGTCAGGCCCGTCATCACCTGCGCCACCGCCAGCGCGCGCCGGTCATTCGGCACCAGGGACGCCGCCACCAGCGCCGCGACGCCGAAATAGGCGCCATGGGGCAGACCGCTCAGGAAGCGGAACAACAGCATGGTCGTATAGTCGGGCGACAGGGCGCTGAGCCCATTGCCTATCGCGAACCATGCCATCAGCCCGATCAGCAGCTTCCGCCGGGGCAGCCGCGCGCCCAGCACGGCGATCAGCGGTGCGCCGACCACAACGCCCAGCGCATAGGCGCTGATGGCATGGCCCGCCATGGGTTCGCTGATACGCAGATCGCCCGCGAAAAAGGGCAGCAGGCTCATCGCCGCGAATTCGGTCGTGCCGATGGCGAAGGCGCCCATGGAGAGCGCGAGAATGACGAGAGCGGGGTGAACCGCGCGGCTGGCCTGCGCCATCGGTTGCTCCATGTTGCGATGCGATAGGAATGCCGTCCGCACATGATAGAGTTGCGGATTGAAATCAAGTTATGTTCACATGACTTTATTGCAATTACGCCAATAAGTTGCGCAACTCACATGGCCTGTCGGGCATGGCTGGTGTCCAGCATCCTGCCATTGGTGATGACGACTAGGTCGCCCACTTTGGTCACGCCGAACAGCTTTCTCGCGAACGGCTTTGGCACGCCGATGCAGCCATGGGTGGCATTGCCCCAATGGACGTCGCTGCCGTGGATCGCCACGCCGTCGCTGGTCAGGCGCAGCGTGTAGGGCATGGGCGCGTTGTTGTAGGTCCGCGAATAATGATCGGCGTCCTTTTCCGTGATCGGGAACGCGCCAAGCGGACTGGGCTTGTCGTCCGCGCCATAGAGGATGACCGCCGATCCGATCTCATAACCGGCGCGGAATACCGACAATGTCTGCGCCTTGAGGTCAACCGTGATGATGACCCGTCCGGTCGCCGGCGCGCCGCTTTCGTCCCAGACATAATCGCCATGGCGGAAGGGGCCTTCGATGGGGAGCACCCGCCTGACCATCAGGGCGTGCGGATCGACCGCGAGGGGCTGGGCGCGGGTGCGCTCGACCGGCGGGGATGACCTGGCCGGCTCCGGCGCTTCACTCCTTTGAGCGCTTGTCCTGCCCTGCGGAGGGAGATCGCGCCCGCGGCCGAACGACAGGCCCAGCAACAGCATCACCGCCGCCGCACCGCCGCCGATCGCCAGCTTCACCCGCGTCGAAACCCGTCCCGCCATGAACCGTCCGTTACCCCAGATCGTCGTCATCCGCGCGGGAGCGGGGATGACGACCCGTAGCAGCCAAAGCCTTTGCAGAAAAAGGTTAAGGCTTCAGCCTTCCCGTTCCACCTCCGCCGCGGCTATGGCGGTAAGGTTCAGGATGCCGCGCGCCGTCACGCCGGGCGTCAGCACATGGATCGGCTGCGCCAGACCGACCAGCATCGGCCCGACCGTGGGCGAACTGGAGGAAGCCGACAACGCCGTCAACGTGATGTTCGCCGCATCGAGATTGGGCATGACCAGCAGGTTGGCCGGCCCCTCGAACCGCGAATCCGGGATCAGCCGCTCGCGCAATCCCTGGCTGAGCGCCGCATCGGCATGCATCTCGCCATCGACCATCAGTTCCGGCGCGGCCTTCTTCACCAGCTTGAGCGCCTCCCGCATCTTGCGGGCGCTGGGGGAATGGGACGCGCCGAAATTGGAATGCGACAGCAGCGCCACGCGCGGCGTCAGCCCGAAATGCTTGAGTTCAGTCGCGCCGAGCAGCGCCATTTCCGCAATCTGGTCGGGCGTGGGATCGGGCACCATATGGGTGTCGGTGATGAACAGCGCGCCCGCGTCCAGGATAAGGCCGGAAAGCGCATAGACCCGGCTGTTGCCTAGCGTGCGGTCGATGATGCGCAGGACATGTTCGACCTCGCCCCAATATTCGCTGTTGCCGCCCACCAGCGCCGCATCGACCCGCCCGGTGCGCAGCAGCATGGCCGCGGTGACGCTGGGCCGGCGATAGACATGGCGCACGACCTCCGCCGAGGAAACGCCGCGCCGCGCGGCGACGGCGCGATACGCCTCGACCAGTTCGCCCATCAGCAGATGGTCCGTTTCGGGATCGACCACCTCGACATCGCGATCCAGCGCGAAGCTGAGGCCGAGGTCGGGCAGTTTCTGGTTCAATATGCGCCGGCGCGCCACGATGATCGGGCGGACGATGCCTTCGTCCAGCGCATCCTGAATGGCGCGCAGCACGCGCTCATCCTCGCCCTCGCCATAGGCGATGCGCCGCTGCGTTCCCCGCGCTGCCTCGAACACCGGCAGCATCAACTGGGCCGACCGCGTATTCTGCTGCGTGAGCTGTCGCTTATAGGCTTCCAGGTCGAGCTGCCGCTTGGCGACGCCGCTGTCCATGGCCGCCTTTGCCACGGCGCAGGCGATCTCCGCGATCAGGCGCGGGTCGAAGGGGGTGGGGATGATATAGTCCGGCCCGAACACCAGCTTGCGCCCGCCATAGGCCTGGGCGACGCTGTCATGGGCGGGCATGCGGGCGAGATTGGCGATGGCGTCGGCGGCGGCGACCTTCATCGCCTCGTTGATCTCGGTCGCCCGCGCATCCAGCGCGCCCCGGAAGATATAGGGGAAGCACAGGACGTTGTTGACCTGATTGGGATAGTCCGACCGCCCAGTGGCGATGATCGCGTCGGGGCGCGCCTCCCGCGCCACTTCGGGGCGGATTTCCGGCTCCGGATTGGCGAGCGCGAAGATCAGCGGATTGGGGGCCATCAGCGGCAGCCATTCGGGCTTCAGCACGCCGGGCGCGGAAAGGCCCAGGAACAGGTTCGCCCCCGGCAGCACGTCGGGCAGGGTCCGCGCATTGGTGGTGCGGGCATAGCGGGCCATGTTCGGCAACATGCCCTCGCGTTCCGAATGGATGACGCCGTCCTTGTCGGTCAGCGTGACATTTTCTTGTCGAAGGCCCATCGACACCAGCAGGTCGACGCAGGCCAGCGCCGCCGCGCCCGCGCCGGAGGTGACGAGCTTGGCATCCGCCAGCGTCTTGCCCTGCAACACCAGTGCATTGCGCACCGCCGCCGCTACCACGATGGCGGTGCCATGCTGGTCGTCGTGGAAGACCGGAATGTTCATCCGCTTCTTCAACTCCGCCTCTATGGCGAAGCATTCCGGCGCCTTGATGTCCTCCAGATTGATGCCGCCGAAGGTCGGTTCCAGCAGGGCGACGGCCTCCACGAATTTCTCGGGATCGGTGGTGTCGACTTCGATGTCGAATACGTCGATGTCTGCGAATTTCTTGAAGAGGACAGCCTTGCCCTCCATCACCGGCTTGGAGGCCAGCGCGCCGATGGAGCCCAGGCCCAGCACTGCCGTTCCGTTGGAGATCACCGCGACCAGATTGCCCCGCGCGGTATAGTCCATCGCCTTTTCGGGATCTGCGGCAATGTCGACGCAGGGCGCGGCGACGCCGGGCGAATAGGCCAGCGCCAGGTCGCGCTGGTTGACCATGCGCTTGGTCGGTTCGATCCTCAGCTTTCCGGGTTGCGGATAGCGGTGATAGTCTAGGGCGGCGCGCCGGGTGTTTTCGTCCATGAAATGGCCCTTAAAGCCGCTTTTCCGCGCGGGCAATGCCCGACCGCTCCCATGGCGGGCTGGGGGCATATAGTCCGACAAGAAAATCAATGAAGGCGGTGATGGCGAGTGGCGGATTATTCTGTGGCAGATGAACGGCATAGAGGCCGACATCCGCCGATCCCTCATGATCCGGCATGATCTGCCGAATATCGCCCCGCTCTAGGGCGTCGCTCACGTCCCAGAGCGAGCGCAGGGCGACGCCCACCCCGGAAAGCGCCAGTTCCCGGACCATTTCGCTGCTGTTTGTGCGGACATGGCTGTCGCCTTCGATCAGGACCGGCCCCTTGGGTCCGAGCAGGCGCCAGGGCAATTGTCCCTCCGCCGCCAGCAGGCGGTGCTTGCGAAGATCGGCGGCGGTCTGCGGCATGCCGAAGCGCGTCAGATAATCGGGGGCAGCGCATAGCACGCGCCGGTTGGTCGCCAGCCGATGAGCGGCAAGGCCCTGGCCTGGATCGGCCGTGATGCGGATGGCCAGGTCCGCGCGGGTCGCCAGCAGGTCGGCATAGTCGTCCGACAAATCTATCTGCATCCGGACCTTGGGGTGCGCCTCCAGAAACCGGCCCAGATAGGGTGCGACGTGCATGCGCCCGAAGGATGTCGGCGCGGATACCCGCAGCGTCCCTGTCGCCTCCGCCGAAGCGCCGGAGACGCGCCGCTCCGCCGCGTCCAGCGCGGCCATGATCGCGCGCAGGTCTTCATGCAGCCGTTCGCCCGCCGGAGTCAGCGCCAGCCGCCGCGTCGTCCGGTGGATCAGCCGGGTGCCCAGCCGATCCTCCAGCCGGACCAGCCGCTTCGACACCATGGCGGGCGAGACATGCAATCTTCGTCCCGCCGCCGCCATGCCGCCTTCGTCGACGATCGTCGCGAAAAGATCATAATCCGGGTCCATCATTTGTTTCACCAGAGGAAAAACTGAATTCGAATAATATCATCTACCGCGCATAATGCACCCCGTCTATGGTCCCGTTCAAAGGAGACCATCCATGACCAGCATGACCGATCGCGCGGGCCTCAAGGTCGCGCAGCAACTCGCCACCTTCATCGAGGAGCGCGCGCTTCCCGGCACGGGCATCGATGCCGGTGCTTTCTGGCGTGGCGCCGCCGCGATCTTCGCGCAATTCGCGCCGGAAAATGCGGCGCTGCTGGCCAAGCGCGACGCGATCCAGGCGCAGATCGACGGCTGGCATCGGGAAAGGGCAGGCCAGCCTGTTGACGCTGCCGCCTATCAGGCATTCCTGCGCGACATCGGCTATCTCGTCCCCGAACCTGCGCCGTTTCAGATCGGCAGCGAAAATGTCGATGAGGAAATAGGGCGCCTCGCCGGACCGCAGCTGGTCGTTCCCATCCTCAACGCCCGTTTCCTGCTGAACGCCGCCAATGCGCGCTGGGGCAGCCTCTACGACGCGCTCTACGGCACCGACGCGATTCCCGGCGCGGCGGCCGGCAGGGGCTATGACGCGCAGCGCGGCGCGCAGGTCATCGCTTGGGCCAAGGCTTTCCTGGATGAAGCGATACCGCTCGCCAACGGCTCCTGGGCCAAGCTCGCCAGCGACGACATCCAGCTTGCCGATCCCGGCCAATATCTCGGACGGAGCGAGAAGGGCCGACTCTTCCGCCATAATGGCCTGCACATCGAAGTCGTCTTCGATCGCGCGCACCCCATCGGCAAGGACGATCCGGCGGGCATAGCCGACGTCATCCTCGAATCCGCGCTCACCACCATCTGCGATCTCGAGGACTCCGTCGCCGCCGTCGATGCGGAGGACAAGGTCGCCGCCTATTCCAACTGGCTCGGCCTGATGCAGGGCGATCTTACCGACACGTTCGAGAAGAACGGCGCCATGATGACCCGCGCCCTCAACCCCGACCGCGGCTATACCGCGCCCGACGGCAGCACCTTCACCCTGCCGGGCCGCAGCATGCTGTTCGTCCGCAATGTCGGCCATCTGATGACCACGCCCGCCGTCCTGCTCGCCGACGGACAGGAAGCCCCGGAAGGCATTCTCGACGGCATCGTCACCACGCTGATCGCCCTGCATGATCTGAAGCGTGAAGGCGGCAACAGCCGCACCGGCAGCGTCTATATCGTCAAGCCGAAGATGCACGGTCCCGAAGAAGTCGGCTTCACCAACCGCCTGTTCGACGCCATCGAAGACCTGCTGGGCCTCAGCCGCCACACCCTGAAGGTCGGCGTCATGGATGAGGAGCGCCGCACCTCCGCCAATCTGGCCGCCTGCATCGAGGCGGTGAGGAACCGCATCGTCTTCATCAACACCGGCTTCCTGGACCGCACCGGGGACGAGATGCACACATCGATGCGCGCCGGCCCGATGATCCGCAAGGGCGAGATGAAGACCAGCGACTGGATCACGGCTTACGAGGACCGCAACGTCCAGATCGGCCTCGCCTGCGGCCTGTCGGGCCGCGCCCAGATCGGCAAGGGCATGTGGGCCGCGCCGGATCGCATGGCCGACATGCTGGACCAGAAGGTCGGCCATCCCAGGAGCGGCGCCAACACGGCCTGGGTTCCGTCCCCCACGGCGGCGACGCTGCACGCGACTCATTATCACCGCATCGACGTCTTCGCCCGCCAGGCGGAACGCAAGGCCGAGGCCATCGCACCCTTCGACAAGCTGCTGGCCATTCCGGTCGCGCAGCCGGGCCGCAACTGGTCGGAAGAGGAAATCGCCCAGGAACTGGACAATAACGCGCAAGGCATCCTTGGCTATGTCGTCCGCTGGATCGATCAGGGCGTCGGCTGCTCCAAGGTTCCCGACATCCATGACATCGGCCTGATGGAAGACCGCGCCACGCTGCGCATCTCCTCGCAGCATATGGCGAACTGGCTGCTTCACGGCGTCTGCACGGCGGAACAGGTCGACGCCGCCTTCACCCGCATGGCCGCCAAGGTCGATGCCCAGAATGCGGGCGACCCGCTCTACCGGCCGATGAGCGGCAACCCGGACAGCCTTGCCTGGCAGGCGGCCCGCGCCCTGGTCTTCGAGGGCGTGGCGCAGCCCAACGGCTACACTGAACCGCTGCTCCACAAATATCGGGCATTGGCCAAGGCGACGGCTTGAGGCTGTGGGATTGAGGCGGATGGCTCATCGCGCCGCCCGTCCTGTCAGCAGCACATAGCCCTTTTCAGAATTTCCTGCCCAGCTATGTTGGGCAGGAGCCGGCGGCGTTCTATCAAGTCATTTTCATCCAACCCTGCCTGGTGGGACGCCGATCTGTTCATGGACTTGCCCGCGATCATTGCCGACATCGTCGCTCATGCTGCGAGCCGGGAAGATCGCGGCACGGTCGCCAGCTATATTCCGGAACTGGCCAAGGTCGATCCCGGCCAGTTCGGCATCGCTGTCGCGACCGCCGATGGCCGGTTGATCGAGGGAGGCGACTGCGCTACCGGCTTTTCGATCCAGTCCATCTCCAAGGTGTTCGCCCTGACGCTCGCGCTCGGCAAGATAGGCGATCAGCTTTGGCAGCGGGTAGGGCGGGAACCGTCCGGCAACGCCTTCAATTCCATCGTTCAGTTGGAGCAGGAACAGGGCATACCGCGAAATCCCTTCATCAACGCGGGCGCCGTCGTCGTCGCGGACGTCAATCTGGGCGGTCATCAACCGCGCGTCGCGATTGGAGAAATGCTGCGCTTCGTCCGCTATCTGGCGGGCGACGACGGCATCGCCATCAATGAAACCGTCGCGGCGTCGGAAACGGCGACCGGCTTTCGCAATATGGCGCTGGCCAATTACATGCGCGCCTTCGGCAATATCCGTCATCCGGTCGATCTGGTGCTTGGCACCTATTTTCACCAATGCGCGATCGAGATGAGTTGCCGTCAACTCGCACTTGCGGGCCGCTATCTGATGCTCGACGGCCGGCATCCCGAGGGCGGACGGGTCGTCTCGTCCAGCCGGGCCAAGCGGATCAACGCCCTGATGTTGACCTGCGGCCATTATGACGCTTCGGGCGATTTCGCCTTCCGCGTCGGCATTCCGGGCAAGTCGGGGGTAGGCGGCGGCATATTGGCGATCGTGCCGGGTCGCGCGTCCATTGCCGTCTGGTCGCCTGGCCTGAACGAAAATGGCAATAGCCAGCTTGGCACGCTGGCGCTCGAAGAACTGGCCCATCGCACCGGCTGGTCGGTTTTCAGCCCACCGCAAGGTCCGTCCTAAGGCACCTCATCGGCCCGCAGCCGCCGCAGCTTGGGCGCGGTTTCGAGCTGCGCAGCATCCTTGATGCCCATGCGCAGATCCTCCCGCGTCTGGTGGATGGAGGCGATCACCGGTCCCATCGCCACGCCCAGGTCGACCAGCGCGGTCTCCGCCAGTTGGAGCGAACTTTCGAGCGTTTCCGGAACCGCATCGCTGGCCCCGGCGCGATAGAGCTGGGCCGCATGATCGGTGTCCCGTGCCCGCGCGATGATCGGCAGATCGGGCACCCATCCCCGCACACGCTTCGTCACCCGAACCGACAGGACAGGATCGTCCATCGTCAGGATCAAGGCCCGTGCATGGCCGAGACGAAGCTTGTCGAGCATTTCGGTGCGGGACACGTCGCCGAACAATATGGGATATCCTCCGCGCCGAGCTTCCGCGACGACGTCCGGGTCGGATTCCACGACGATGAAACGCTGTTTGTGCAGGTTGAGCAGGTCGCAGATCATGCGCCCCACGCGCCCGAAGCCGATTACGACGGCGGCTGCCTCGGCATGGTCTTCGTTGATTTCCGGCGCCTCTTCGCCCAGCGCCATTTCCAGCCGCCGCGCAATGTCATGTCCCAGCCGTGCGAGCAGCGGCGTGATGGTAAGGCCGATAGCGGTCACGATCTGCCAGAAAGCCGCGGTGGAAGGAAGGATCAACTGGGCCGCAGCGGCAGCGGACAATACGATCAGGGTGGTTTCCGAAGGGCTGGACATCAGCACGCCGACTTCCAGCGCCACGCCCTTCCTCGCGCCCGACAGGTAGAGCAGGGCCGCGGTGACGATCGTCTTGGCAAGGACCACGCCCACCATCGCCAAAATGAGCGTAGGCCAGTTGGCCAGGATGACTCGCACGTCAAGGCCCATGCCGACGGTGATGAGGAAGACCCCGAGCGCCAGTCCCTTGAACGGCGCGGTCATGACCTCGACCTCGCCATGATAATCGGTTTCCGCGATCAGCAGCCCGGCAAGGAGGGCGCCTACGATCGGAGACAGGCCGGCGATCGAGGTCGCCATGCTGGATATGATGACGACCAGCAGGCTGGCGGCCAGGAACACCTCCGGGCTCTTGGTGCGGGCGGCCTGGCTGAAGATATGCGGCAGGCAGAGGCGGCCAAGGACCAGCATGATGGCGATGGTGATCCCGCTCTTGATCAGCGTGTCGGCCAGTTCGCCCCACGGGCCGTCCGGACTGGCAGCGACCGAGGGCGCAAGCGCGCCCAGCATGAAGATGATGGGGACGAGGGCCAGATCCTCGAAAAGCAGCATGGAAAAGGCCGCGCGGCCGACGGCGCTTTGCGTGCCCACCATCGGCAGCACCACGGCAGTGGACGACAGCGCCAGCGCGAGGCCCAGGCCGAAAGCGCCTGCCGGTGGCTGGCCCAGCAAGTAAAGGCCAAGTGCAATCAGCGTACCGCCACCGATCAATTCTGCCGCGCCGACGCCGAATACTTGTGTCCGCATAGTCCAGAGACGACGAAAACTGAGTTCGAGTCCGATGGAAAAAAGCAGCAGGATGACGCCCAGTTCGGCAAAAGGCTCTATCGCCGCCCTGTTGGAAATGGTGACATGATAGAGCCAGGGATATTGGCCCACCAAAGCGCCCAATCCCGACGGCCCCACCGCCAGCCCGACGAGGATGAAGCCGATGACCGGGCTGATCCGCAGCCGCGCGAAGCCGGGGATGACAAGCCCCGCGGCTCCCAGGATGACGAGGGAATCGCTGAAGCTCTGTGGGTTGATCGCGCCGGCCATGACCGATCATCGCCACAAATGCAGCGGATATCCAGCGATAAGCACTGGAAACCGGAAAAGATGCTGTGAAAGGCTGTGGTGCGGACGGCGGGACTTGAACCCGCATTCCCAGGGGGAGGCGGATTTTAAGTCCGCTGCGTCTACCGATTTCGCCACGTCCGCTTGAGGCCGTTACCCCCTGAAGGCTAACGACGCACAGGTCAAGGATGTGGTTGGATCAGTGGGCAGCTTTGCCGTTCAGCCGTTCCCGCATTTCCTTTCCGGGTTTGAAATAGGGAACCCGCTTGGCGTCCACCGGCACCTGTTCACCGGTGCGCGGATTGCGGCCGGTACGCGCGTCGCGCGCCCGTGTCGTAAAGGCGCCGAAGCCCCGAAGTTCCACTCGCCCTCCACTGGAGAGGCGGTCGACTATTTCCTTGAAGAAAAGATCGACGATCCTTTCCACTTCCTGGAGGTTGAGGTTTGGATTTTCCTCAGCCAATTTCTGAATCAGTTCCGAGCGTATCATTGGTCCTCCAGACTCCCCCTTCTGGTTCCCTGTTTATTTATAATGAATCCTCATGGCTGTGACAATCAGCCAATATCGGTATGTCATTCTCATTTTGGGAATAGAAAAAGCCCGCCGGAGTTAAGTTCCGGCGGGCCATATTACTTAAGTTAGATACCGAAGGAGGGCTTAGCCCTCGCTCTTGGCCTTGAGCGCTTCGCCCAGGATGTCGCCCAGCGAGGCGCCGCTGTCGGACGAACCATATTGCGCCACAGCCTGCTTCTCTTCAGCGATCTGAAGGGCCTTGACCGAGAAGGTCGGCTTCTTGGCGCGGTCGAAACCGGTGACCATGGCGTCGAACTTCTGGCCGATCTGGAAGCGTTCCGGACGCTGTTCGTCGCGGTCGCGGCCAAGGTCGCTGCGCTTGATGAAGCCGGTGGCGCCATCTTCGCCGGCCTGGACTTCCAGGCCGCCGTCGCGGACTTCCAGAACCGTGACGGTGACCGTCTGGTTCTTGTTGAGACCAGCGGCAGCGGCGGTGGTGCCGCCAGCGGCCGGGCCGCCACGCTCAAGCTGCTTCATGCCAAGGCTGATGCGCTCCTTCTCGACGTCGATGTCGAGAACGACGGCCTGGACGGTCTCGCCCTTGCGGTGCAGGGCCAGCGCGTCCTCGCCCGAAATGCCCCATGCGATGTCCGACATGTGGACCATGCCGTCCACGTCGCCGTCCAGGCCGATGAACAGGCCGAACTCGGTCGCATTCTTGACTTCGCCCTCGACGGTCGAGCCGATCGGGTGACGTTCGGCGAAGCTGTCCCAGGGGTTGTTCTGGGCCTGCTTGAGACCGAGCGAGATGCGGCGCTTCTCGGGATCGACTTCCAGGACGATGACGTCGACTTCCTGGCTGGTCGAAACGATCTTGCCGGGGTGGACGTTCTTTTTGGTCCAGGACATTTCCGAAACGTGGACCAGACCTTCGATGCCCGGTTCCAGTTCCACGAACGCACCATATTCGGTGATGTTCGTGACGCGGCCCGACAGCTTCGCACCGACCGGATATTTGGCAGCGGCGCCTTCCCACGGATCGCTTTCCAGCTGCTTCATGCCAAGGCTGATGCGCTGGGTGTCGCGGTTGATGCGGATGATCTGGACGCGGACGGTGTCGCCGATGTTGATCATCTCGTTCGGGTGGTTGATGCGCTTGTAGCTGAGGTCGGTGACGTGCAGCAGGCCGTCGATGCCGCCCAGGTCAACGAACGCACCATAGTCGGTGATGTTCTTGACGACGCCCTCGATGATCTGGCCTTCGGCCAGCGTCTGGATGAGGCCCGAGCGCTGTTCGGCGCGGGTTTCTTCCAGGATGGCGCGGCGCGACACGACGATGTTGCCGCGGCGGCGATCCATCTTCAGGATCTGGAAGGGCTGCGGGATGTCCATCAGCGGGGTGACGTCGCGAACCGGACGAATATCGACCTGGCTGCCGGGCAGGAACGCAACGGCGCCGTCCAGGTCGACGGTGAAGCCGCCCTTGACGCGGCCGAAGATGACGCCTTCCACGCGGGCGTTCTCGGTGAACTCGGCTTCCAGCTTGTCCCAGGCGGCTTCGCGGCGGGCGCGGTCGCGCGACAGCATGGCTTCGCCATGGGCGTTTTCGACGCGGTCGACATAGACTTCGACTTCGTCACCGACCTTCAGGTCGGCCTTCTGGCCCGGCGCGGCGAATTCGCGCAGCGGCACGCGGCCTTCCGACTTCAGGCCGACGTCGATCAGCGCCATGTCGTTTTCGATGCCGGTAACGGTGCCCTTGACGACGCGGCCTTCGAAGCCGCCATCCTCGCCACCGAGAGAATCATTGAGAAGCGCGGCGAAATCGTCGCGCGAGGGGAATGCCGTAGAGGCCATAGGTAAGTCCTTCACTCGTCATTGCTGGCCTACCGGTTGTGTCCGGTGGTCTTTCAGGCCAAAGCGCCCGCAGGGCCGGATACCCATGCGAACATCCGTTCGGCCATGTCGAGTCGACGCCCTGTGGACAAGCGAAAAGGGCGCCTGGGAATCCCCGGCACCCGGCATCGCGTCAGGCCTGTTGCCGACGTTCCAACTGGGCGTCCACCAGTGCAATGGCCTGCTGGACGGCGGCGTCTATAGTCAAATTGCTGGTGTCGAGCAAGTCCGCTCCATCGGCCATGCGCAACGGGGCATGATCGCGGCTCATGTCGCGGGTGTCGCGGGCCTGGATGTCCGCGATCAGGCTGTCCATGTCGGGATGGCCGCCATGGTCGAGCGCGTCCTGATAGCGGCGCTGGGCGCGGACATGGACGCTGGCGGTGACGAAGATCTTGGCGTCGGCATCGGGGGCGATGACGGTGGCGATGTCGCGCCCGTCCAGGATCGCGCCGCCGGGTTGGGTCGCGAAGTCGCGCTGGCGCCTGACGAGGGCCTGTCGGACGCTCTGGTGGATCGATACGCGGGAGGCGAGCGAGCCGACGGCTTCGCTGCGCAGCGCGGGATCTTTCAGCATGGCGTCGTCGAAGTCGCAGGCGGCGAGCGCATCGGCTTCATGGTCCGGGTCGCCGCTGGCCTTGAGCACGGCAAGGCCCACGGCGCGATAGAGCAGGCCGGTATCGAGCACGGGCAGGCCGTAATGCCGGCCCAGCGCCCTGGCGATGGTGCCCTTGCCCGATGCGGCGGGGCCGTCGACGGCGATGATCATGATGCTTTGCCTTTCCGCAGCGCCTTGGCGAGGCCGATCAGGGCGATGAAGGCCCATATGACTTCCAGCGCCATCGACGCGACGTTGAAATGAACCGTCAGCGAGTAGATCAGTAGCACCGCGCCGACCAGGTTAAGCAGGTTGAAGAGGGTGAAGCTCAGCACCTTCGCCATGTTGCTATAGGCATAGGCAATGACCATCAGGCCGCTGCCGATCAGTCCCAGGATATTGGCAAGGTCGAACGTCATGCGAGTGCGCCGAGCGATTGCAGCAAAGCGGTGAAACCCGGGAAGCTGGTCGCGACGGGGCGCATGTCGTCGATGGTGACGCCATTGCTGGACACGAGGCCTGCGACCGCGAAGCTCATGGCGATGCGGTGGTCCAGCTTCGTCGCGACGGGGCCGCCGCCGGGGAGGGGCGCGCCACCGCTGCCCTCTATGACGATGCCGTCCTCCAGTTCCTCGACCTGCACGCCGATGGCGCGCAAGCCTGCCGCCATGGTGGCGATGCGGTCCGATTCCTTGACGCGCAATTCTTCCAGGCCGCGGAAGATGCTGCGCCCTTGCGCCAAGGCGGCGGCAATGAAGGCGACGGGATATTCGTCGATCATCGACGGGGCACGGGCCGGATCGGGCTCGACGCCCCTCAGCGTCGAGGCCGCGATGACGAGATCGCCCACCGGCTCTCCGCCGACCTCGCGCGGGTTTTCGATGACGATGTCGCCGCCCATCTCGCGCAGCAGATCGACCAGCCCGGCGCGCGTCGCGTTGAGGCCGACATTGGCGATGGTCACGTTCGATCCCGGAACCAGCAGGGCTGCAACCATCGGGAAAGCGGCGGAGGAGGGGTCGCCGGGAACGATGATCGATTGCGGGTGGAGTTCGGCTTCGCCCTTGAGCGTGATGATGCGGGTGCCGTCGGCTTCGACCTCCACGTCGAGGTCCGCGCCGAAGCCCTTGAGCATGCGTTCGCTGTGGTCGCGGGTGGGGATCGGTTCGACCACGCGGGTGATGCCGGGAGTGTTGAGGCCGGCGAGCAGGATGGCCGACTTGACCTGCGCCGATGCCACGGGAAGGCGATAGTCCAGCGGCACGGCCGGGCAGGCGCCGCGCATGCTAAGGGGCAGGCGGTCTCCGGGACTGGTGGTGAAGCTGGCGCCCATGCGCGACAGCGGATCGGTGACGCGGGCCATGGGGCGCTTGCTGAGGGAGGCGTCGCCCACGAAGGTGGCGGTGATGGCGTGGCTTGCGACCAGCCCCATCAGCAGGCGGGTGGAGGTGCCGCTATTGCCCATGTCGAGCGCGCTTTCCGGCTGGAGCAGGCCGCCGACGCCCACCCCATGGATGTGCCAGATGCCGTCCGCATCCCTGCGGATGTCCGCGCCCATCGCCCGCATGGCGGCGGCGGTGGCGAGGACGTCCTCACCCCCCAGCAGCCCTTCGACCCGACTCTCGCCCACGGCCAGCGCGGAGAGCATCAGCGAGCGGTGCGAAATGCTCTTGTCGCCCGGCACGGCGATCGAGCCGGAAAGGGCCGGGGCGGCGGTGAAGGTCATGGGCATGGGCTGGTCGGAAGAAGCGGTCACGGGTCAATCCGTCTGCAAAACTTGAAAAAATGCGCCCGGCTTTTGACAGCGCGGTTTCGCTATGGCAAGGCGCCGTCTCTTCGCGGACGACCCTGTCGTGCCGCGTAATTTCTGTTTTGAGCACTCGCAAGAGAAGGACAAGGCCGGACATGGTCAAGGCTGAATGGGGCACGAAGCGTACCTGCCCGAAATGCGCCACGCGCTTCTACGACCTGGGCAAGGATGACCCGGTCACCTGCATCAACTGCGGCACGGCCTGGGAACCGGAACCGGTGCTGAAGTCGAAGCAGCCGCTGCCCTATGAGGAAGCGCCCAAGAAGGTCATCGAAACCGCCGATGGCGAGATCGAGACGGCGGACGACGATCTGGACCTGGATCTGGACGTGGATGATGACGGCGATTCGCCGGACAATGACGTCGATCTGGGCGGCGACGACGATCTGGGCGTCGACGCCGGCGGGGACGATGGCGACGACGACAATTAATTGAATTTTGTGCTTGCCAAGGAGTTCGCCGCCACCTAATGGCAGCGGCCTCCGAGGCGCCGCCCCAACGGCGCCGACACTGGAAACGGGGCCTTAGCTCAGCTGGGAGAGCGCCTGCATGGCATGCAGGAGGTCAGCGGTTCGATCCCGCTAGGCTCCACCAGTTTTGCCGGAATAGAAGCCGTCCGGGGGACGGCTTCCGGCAAAACTCCCGAGCGCAAGCGAGGGGTGTGGCGAGGTTGCAAGTGACCTCGATTAACACTCCAAAGCCACGCAAGGAGTGTTCTATATTTGGCCGACGGCTTGATGCCGGACATGGCCTGATCCATTGGGATGCGGTATGATGCCGCGCAACGATGGGGCCTTAGCTCAGCTGGGAGAGCGCCTGCATGGCATGCAGGAGGTCAGCGGTTCGATCCCGCTAGGCTCCACCAACTTTCCCCTATCATCTGAAGTAGCTCGCCATGGGCAAGCTTCTCGATCCGATCAGGATTGTAGGCTGATGTTTTGCGGCTGATTTCTGCCGCCTTCCGCCGAAGTTCACAGTGCATGCGCGCGTGCGCCCGCGCCCCGATGTATCGGACGTTTCAAAGACAGAGCCTAGTAGGCTGGCCGGGGCGGGATAGGACAGGTGGAAAGGGTCGCCTGTGGGGAAATAGGATGCTTTTTGCGTATGTTGTTGCCGTTGGGTTACTATGGCTGATCCTCAGTTGCTCGGTTAAGTCCGAAAGCTGGCCGGTGAAAGGAGCGTCTGGAATCGACCCAGACTGTGTAAAAACGCGGTAGATATGGTAGTATGATCCGACGGTTTGGAGGATCGCATGGGTCGCTTCATTGTTGGTGCGGAACGCACTCAGACGACGCTGTTTCCGCCTTGTATGGAT
>NZ_LXYF01000059.1:0-40724 GCF_002894065.1 Sphingobium sp. SA916 | reverse complement strand
AGCAGGGTGATGATCGGCTGTATGTGCGGTGAGTAGGCCTCGATCAGCCGGTCGCGGTCTTCCTTGCTGAGAAAGCGCACCCGTTCATTGTCGAACGGGATCGCCTTGATGCGCAGGGGCGGAAGGTCGTGCAGGTCGTGATGGACGTTGATCGCGGCCTGGAACACGGCGCGATAGCGATCCTGGCCCGCCGGGTCATGGCCGGTCAGATAAGCGCGGCGAAAATGCTCCCAGGCCTGCTTGGGCTCGCGCAGGCTGAAGTCTCCGATCAGGCCATTGAGCTTGCCGATGCGCAGGATGTCGGACGGGCAGGGGGGCTTTGCTTTCGTCAGGTAGCTTTCAAAAGCGTCGGCTATTTTGCCTTGCGCCACGATCGCGGCCGGACCGAACATCAGCCGGTGCCGCAGCTTCGTCTCATGTTCTGCCATCAGGTGCGATGCAGCATCGCGGTCACTCGTTCCTGAACTGAACTCCTTGACGTCGATGTGCTTGTCGCCAAGCGTGACGGTACCTCGGATATAATAAATGCCGTTCTTCCCACGGGTTCGAATGGAGAGCATCTTATCTTCCTGTTGCATCTGATCGCGCGCTTGCGCCGGGAGTTTCGCTCCAAATGCTTCAGCGTGAGGCGCGTTAGCTTTTATGAAGGTCTGGGGCATGCTGTCGTCCTGATTGGTACGAGCGCATGCTGAACTGGTACAGCATGCCAAGCGACAGCAAGGTGATCATCCATTCCATGGAGGTGCCCGGCTTCGTGGCAGTGCACGGATGCGTCGGCAGGCAACGGCCGTGATGGGCGAGCAGCGTTTATACGCTTCCTGCGCGGCTGCGGGATCGACCCTTTTGGAGCCCGAGCTAAGCGAATCGCTTGCAGTCCAAGATAATTTCGGCGGTGTGCGCGACTCGGGATTTCGCTCCCATCGCCCGGCATTTGCATGCTCAGAATTTGCCCAAAGAGACCCGGATTTGCCCAGAATTTGCCCAAAAATTGATGGGCAAGGCCAGGCTCTACGGCTTGCGGCAGGCAAACAAAAACCCCGCCAAACCGTTGATTTGGCGGGGTTTTCGATGGTGGGCGTGGCAAGGATTGAACTTGCGACCCCTGCGATGTCAACACAGTGCTCTACCACTGAGCTACACGCCCACGGTGGAGTGGGCCAATAGCCGGGGGTGTAAGGGAGCGCAAGCGGGAAATTGAGCCTTGCCGCTATTCTTCTGGACAGCAGCCCGGCAGGTCATATGTTGCGGTGCGAAAAGGGGACGCCAAACGCCATGCTGCCATCGCCCACGCCGTCTGATCAGCCCATCGCCCGCCTGCCATTCTACCGCCAGCTTTATGTTCAGGTGCTGATCGCCATCGCCCTTGGCGTTGGGATCGGGCATTTCTTTCCCGAAACCGGCGTCGCGCTACAACCCCTGGGGGAAGCCTTCATCAAGCTGGTCAAGATGATCATCGCGCCCGTCATCTTCCTCACCATCGTGACCGGCGTGGCGGGGATGAAGGAGCTCGGCGCGATCGGCCGTGTCGCGGCCAAGGCCTTCGCCTATTTCCTGACCTTTTCCACCCTGGCGCTGATCGTCGGGTTGATCGTCGCCAATGTCGTCCATCCCGGGGCAGGCCTCAATATCGACCCGGCGACGCTGGATGCCGGGAAGGTCGCGCAATATCAGCAGCAGGCGCATGACCGGACCCTCACGGGGTTCCTGCTGGACATCATACCCGGCACGCTGGTCTCCGCCGTGGCGGATGGACATAATATCCTGCAGGTGTTGTTCGTCGCCATCCTGTTCGGCATCGCGCTCACCATGATCGGGGAAAGGGCCGATCCGCTGATGACGGTGCTCGAATCGGCCAGCCATGCGATCTTCAAGCTGGTGTCCTTCCTGATGAAGGCGGCGCCGCTGGGCGCTTTCGGCGCGATGGCCTTCACCATCGGAAAATATGGGGTGGGGGCGCTCGCCAATCTGGCCGGGCTGGTGGCGACCTTCTATCTGACATCGATATTGTTCGTGCTGGTGGTGCTGGGCGTGGTGGCGCGGCTCGCCGGGTTCAACATCCTGCATCTGATCCGCTACCTGAAGGCGGAACTGCTGCTGGTGCTCGGCACCTCCTCCTCCGAAGCGGCGCTGCCGAGCCTGATCGAGAAGATGGAGCGCGCCGGGTGCCGCAAGTCGGTGGTC
Organism: Sphingobium sp. SA916; assembly: GCF_002894065.1. Taxonomy (NCBI): domain Bacteria; kingdom Pseudomonadati; phylum Pseudomonadota; class Alphaproteobacteria; order Sphingomonadales; family Sphingobiaceae; genus Sphingobium; species Sphingobium sp. SA916. The sequence continues at coordinate 38,543 of NZ_LXYF01000059.1, read as the reverse complement.
GGGCTGGTGGTGCCGACCGGCTACAGCTTCAACCTGGACGGCACGAATATCTACATGACGCTGGCGGCGCTGTTCATCGCGCAGGCGACCAATGTGCATCTGAGCCTGGAGGAGCAGATATTGCTGCTGCTGGTCGCCATGCTTTCCAGCAAGGGGGCCGCGGGCGTCACGGGGGCGGGGTTCATCACGCTCGCAGCGACGCTTTCCATCGTGCCCTCGGTGCCGGTGGCGGGCATGACGCTGATCCTGGGCGTCGACCGCTTCATGAGCGAATGCCGCAGCCTCACCAATTTCATCGGCAATGCGGTCGCGACGGTGGTGGTGTCGGTTTGGGAAAAGGGGCTGGACCGGGAACGGTTCGCGGCCGCCATGGCCGGGCAGCCTCTGCCGCCGACGCCCGATATGGAAGAGGTTGTCTCGGCCTAGCTGAGGCCGGTCAGGCTTTCGGTGCCGAACATGCGCTCGACCTCCAGCACCAGGTCGCGCAGGTGAAACGGCTTTGACAGGACCTTCGCCTGCGGCACGGCCTTGCCCGCTTTCAGCGTGACGGCGGCAAAGCCGGTGATGAACATGATTCGCATGTCGGGCGCCACGGCGGCGGCATGCTGGGCCAGTTCGATCCCGTCCATTTCCGGCATGACGATGTCGGTCAGCAGCAGGTCGAACCGGTCGCTGTCGATATGCGGCACCGCCTGCGCTCCGGTGGAGACGGAGACGACTTCATATCCTGAACGTTCCAGCGCGCGGGCCAGATAGGCGCGCATGCTTTCATCATCTTCCGCCAGCAGAATTCGAACCATTGCCCCGTACGTCTCGTCCCAGGCCTGTGACGGCCGACCCCTGATCGCCCCCTTCGCGGATGGCGTGAAGCGACTATATATGCGACAAGGTGTAAATATTATCCAGCCGAGTAACCATTTTTGGGCGGCGGCCTGTGAAAGGATCTTGCTTGGGACATAGCGCGCCGCCGGTTCCGACCGAAACCACGCCCGCCTACGATCTTTACGAACCCGACGTCCCCGCCGGGCCGGTGGTCGTTTCCGTGCCGCATGCGGGGCGGGATTATGACGAGGGATTGCTGGCACAGGCGCGGGTGCGGCGGGATGTGCTGCAAAGGCTGGAGGATCGCTGGGCGGACATGCTGGCCTATCCGCTGATCGAACGGGGCGTTCCGGTGCTGGTGGCGCGGGTGCCGCGAGCGACGATCGACCTCAACCGGCATGAGCGGGAGATCGACGCAGGCATGGTCAGCGGCATTCCGCGCGACGTCCCCCTGCAGAGCAGCGCCAAATTGCGGGGCGGGCTGGGCCTGATCCCGCGCCGCTTGCCGGGCGCGCATGAGCTATGGCAGCGTTCGCTGGGCTGGGCGGAGGTCGAACGCCGGATCGAATTGTTCCACAGGCCCTATCATGCGACGCTCGCACGATTGATGCGGACGGCGCGGGATGCCCATGGCCATGCGATCCTGATCGACCTGCATTCCATGCCGCCGCTTCCCCCGCCCACCGCGGGGCAGGTTGCTCCCGGACTCGTGCTGGGGGACCGATTCGGCCGCAGCGCCTCGGCTCGGCTGATGACGCTGGCAGCGGATGTCGCCGCCGCCCACGGCATCGCCGTCGCGCAAAATCATCCTTATGCGGGCGACCATATGGTCGAACGCCACGGCAGGCCGACGCATGGCTGTTATGCGATCCAGGTGGAATGCGACCGGAGCCTCTATCTGGACGTCTCGCTGGACCAGCCGGGACCGGGGCTTGCCCGTTTGCAGCAGGTGGTGGCTGCCATGGTGAATGCATTGGCGCATGAACTGCCGCGCTCGAACTATGCGATGGCGGCGGAGTGATGGGCGGGGATGATTTCAGGCGGGGCTGCGACAGCGGCGGATTCGGCCTGATTCCATCCGATCCTTGCGCATTCGCCGGCAAGGATTGAATCTTCCCAAATCCGCCGCCCTCGGATAGGGGCAGGCACTTGATGCGTTTGCCGATCCTACGGCCAAGCGCCCCGACATTCTGGAGAGTTCCCATGCGCGCCGAAGCGCAGCAATATATCGACCGCATCGACGCCGCGCTGGACCTGCTGCGCCGCTTCCTCGACTGGGACCGCGCCCTGCGTCGCCTCGACGAACTGAACGCCCGCGTCGAGGACCCGACCCTCTGGGACAATCAGAAGCTTGCCCAGGAAGTGATGCGCGAACGCACCCGGCTCGACGCCGCCATCGGCGCCACCCGCGCGATCGAGAGCGAGAAGACCGACACCGCCGAACTCATCGAAATGGCCGATGCCGAAGGCGATGAGGATATGGTGACCGAAGCCATTGCGTCGCTGAAGGCGCTGGCCGACCGCGCGGACGAGGACAAGATCAAGGCGCTGCTGGCGGGCGAGGCCGACGTCAGCGACACCTATCTGGAAATCCACGCGGGCGCGGGCGGCACGGAAAGCCAGGACTGGGCCGAAATGCTCAGCCGCATGTACCGCCGCTGGGCCGAACGGCGCGGCTACAAGGTCGAACTGGTCGACTATCAGGCGGGCGATCAGGCCGGCATCAAATCCGCCACCTTCCTGTTCAAGGGCGAGAATGCCTATGGCTATGCCAAGACCGAAAGCGGCGTGCATCGGCTGGTGCGCATCAGCCCCTATGACAGTTCGGCGCGCCGCCACACCAGCTTCTCGTCGGTCTGGGTCTATCCGGTGATCGACGACAATATCGAGATCGAGGTGAATGAAAGCGACCTCAAGATCGACACTTATCGCGCCTCCGGAGCGGGCGGGCAGCACGTCAACACCACCGACTCCGCCGTCCGCATCACCCACGTTCCCTCAGGCATCATCGTCGCCAGCCAGAACGACCGGTCGCAGCACAAGAACCGCGCCACGGCCATGAACATGCTGAAGGCGCGCCTTTACGAAGCGGAACTGCGCCGTCGCGAAGAAGCCGCCTCGGGCGAATATCAGGCCAAGACGGAGATCGGCTGGGGCCACCAGATCCGCTCCTATGTGCTCCAGCCCTATCAGCTCGTGAAGGATCTGCGCACCGGCGTCACCTCCACCTCGCCCGACGATGTGCTGGACGGCGCGCTCGATCCCTTCATGGCCGCCGCGCTCAGCCAGAAGGTGACGGGTGAGAAGGTCGATGTGGAGGACGTCGACTGATGAAAGCTCCGGCGCTGGCGGCCGGAACACTGACAGCATGCCTGTTCCTGCTGGCGGGCTGCGGCCCGTTTTCGTCGGACAGCAATGGCGACCGCCCGGCAGGCGCTCGCGCCTTTCCGCGCGCCGACCGCCCGGTCGCGCCGATCGTGTCCACCCGCTGGTCCAGCGAGGAGGCGCGCGACCGGGTGAACGAGGCGGAGGACATCATGAACCGGGCCGGCATCCGCACCGGCATGACGGTCGCGGACATCGGCGCGGGCGAAGGCTATTATACGGTACGCCTCGCCAGGAGGGTGGGCGACAGCGGCCGGGTCCTGGCGGAGGACATCATGCCCGAAGTGATCGAGGCCCTGTCCCGGCGCATCACCCGGGAAGACTGGCGCAATGTCAGCGTCCGCCTGGGCGCGCCGGAGGACCCGAAGCTGCCGGAAAACAGCTTCGACCGCATCCTCATGGTGCATATGTACCATGAGATCGCGGAGCCCTACGCCTTTCTCTGGCATTTGAGTCCCGCGCTCAAGCCGGATGGCGAACTGATCGTGGTCGACGCCAACCGCCCGACCGACCAGCATGGAACGCCGCCGCGCCTGCTCGCCTGCGAACTGGCCGCCATGGGGTTCCGGCTGGAGGAACTCATCCCGAAGCCGACGGCCGGGGGCTATTTCGCCCGGTTCAAGCGCATCGCAGCCCGGCCCGAACCTTCCTCCATCGTTCCCTGCGCCCTTCGGTCCTGACCTTCCTGTCGCCGGGAGGCTTTTCTTGGCGCGGATTATGGTTAATGCGCTGCCAGCGATTCTATGATGCGTTGACCATTGGACGACCTGATGCCTTGGGGAGAGGGCAGGATATGACAGACCTGACTGGTGCCGCGGGGCAGCGGCGGCTCGACCCGCGCCACAAGATGTTCGGGCCGGTTGCGCTGCGTTTCGGCGGCACGGCGGCGCGGGCCCATTTTCTGGACCTTTCCAGCTCGGGCGCGCTGGCCCATTGCGAAACGCCGCCGACGACCGGCACCTACCTCATGGTCGAGGCATTGGGCGTGCAGGCGAGCGGTCGCGTCATGTGGGCCGAGGGCAAGCGCTTCGGCATACGTTTCAGCGAACCTTTGACCCGCCATGCCATGGATGTGCTGATCGAAGGCGTCTGACACCCCTTGCCTTCAGCCCTTTTGCCGCCATTTCCGGAACAGCGACGCGCCCAGCAGTCCGCCGCCGACAAGCGCCGCAATGGCTCCGCCCGCGCTCGCCAGCGCCCAGGCGCCGGCCGCCAGCAGTCCGGTGAGGAAATCGACGATGATCAGCGTCAAATGGATCATCACTGTAGGAAGACGTCAGTCCTGCCCAAGTTCCTTCGCTTCCTGATATTTGAGTTCCAGGAAGCGGTTCTGCACCGCCAGCTTGTCCAGGTCGCCGCTCGCCAGATTTTCGCTCATCCGCGCGATTTCCGCGTCGATCACGCCCAGTCCGTCGATCAATTGCCGTTCGGGAACGCGCCCATTGCGCTCCTCCCGCCGAAGCGGCTCGGGAATGGATTGGTAGCCGGTGACGAGTTCGGGCAGGTGATCGGCCAGCAATTTGCGGATTTCCTGCGCCGCCGGGTCCTGATCGCCCAGCCGTTCGAGTTGCGGCGCCAAGGTTTCCAGCTTGACGCCGATGCTGTCGACCAGCGTGACGGCCGGTGCGGGCAGGGCCTTGCGCTGATTCTCCAGCCAGATTTCGGTTTGCAGGGGCAGGGCGGTGAGCGCCGTATCCGCCAGCGCCTCTGTCCGCACCCTTTTTTCGCCGGGAAGCATGGCGACCAGCAGCAGGGCCGCCAGCATCGCCCCCAGCGCGATCATCACCCCGGTCGTGCCCAGCGGGGTCACGAAACCCGCCACTGCGCTGCCGATCAGGACCGCAGTCACCGCCCAGAAGGCATATTTGACCTTCCGCATCAGCGCCGCGTTGCGCCGCTGCCGGGCGCGCGCCGACAGGCTTTGCCCGCGCTCGCTATGGCGGCGCAGAACCGCCTCAGCATCGGCCAGCACGCGGTCGGAACGGCTCATCCCCTCACGCCTCGATGGAACTCAGCAACGGATTGTCGGCACGGGCCTGGCTTGCCGCCTGCGCCTGCCCTTCGGCGCGGGCGATATAGCCCTTGGACTTCTCGACCTCGTTCGACAGCGTGTTCACCGTCGTCTTCATATTCTCCAGCGCCTTCAGCTTGAACGTGTCGATATTGTCCATCGTGTCGTAGATATTCTGGAAGGCGCGTTGCAGCGTCTCGATGGGAATGGTGCTGGATGCGGCCTGCTCGTGAATCTGCGCCGTCTGGTTCTTCAGCATCTCGCCGGTCGAATCGATCATGTTCGCGGTCGTCGTGTTGAGCGCGGTGATCTGTTCCAGCACCAGCTTCTGCCCGACCAGCGCCTGCGCCACGGTGACGGCGGTGCGCAGCGCGGCGACGGTCGTGGTGCTGGCGCGGTCGACGCCCTTCACCAGCTCGACATTGTTCTTCTTGACGAGGTCCAGCGCCAGATAGCCCTGCACCGTCACCGCCATCTGCGTCAGCAGGTCCTGCGTGCGCTGGCGGATGTAGAAGAGCGCGCTCTCCCGGATCGCCTTGGCTTTCGCGGGGTCGGTCGAATCCAGTTCCAGCGCCTTGGCTTCCAGCCGGGCGTCGAGCGTCTTGCTGATGTGGATCATCTGCTCCAGACGGCCCATCGTCTGCCACATATTCTGCCGCTCGACATCGATCGCGGCATTGTCCTTGATCAGCACGTCCTTGCCGCTGGCGAGGGAGCCCAGGATCGAATTGATATGGCTCTGCGCGCTTTTGTAGCTGTCGAAATAGTCGCGCATCCGGTTGCCGAAGGGGATGAGGCCGAACAGCTTCTTCGGCGCGGTCAGGCTGCCGCGCTTGCCGGGGTCGAGATCCTCGATGGTCCGGCGCAGCTCCGCCAGGTCGACGCCGACCTTGTTGTCGCTGTCCATCGCCCGTACCGGCCGGTCGAGGAATCGGTTGCTGTGCCCGGCCGCCTCCGCGATTTCCTTTCGCCCCATATTGGTGAGCTGGTCGACCCGCTGGCCGAATTCGGGCGAATTGGCGTCCTGCGCGACCAGATCGTCGATGAAGGCATCGACCTTCTCGTCCAGCTTCGACCGTTTCTCGTCATCCAGCGGCACCAGCCCGGCGGCCTTTTCGGGCGCGACCGGCGGCACCGGATCGGGCGGCGTCAGGTTCAGCGTGTCGCCAGAGGTCGTGGCGGTGGCGGTCGGCGCGGTCGAAGCCATGTCATCTCCCAGGGGCCAGGGGCGGTTCGAACTGTTATATGTGCATAGAACAGTTGGCCCGCAAGTCCATGATGCGAGCTATAAAGCCTCCGCCCTTGCCATTGCAATCGCCCGGCGCGCGGCTAGCATGGCCGAAAGGACGAAGGAGGGCGCATGAGCGACGGACCGGACGAACAGAGGATCGCAGCCGTGGCGGCCGATCCGCGCTATGCCCGGCTGGTGGCGCGTCGGGCGAAGATCGGCTGGCTGTTGTCCGCCATCATCTTCTTCGCTTTCGTCGGTTATCTGTTGCTGATCGCCTTCGACAAGGCGCTGCTGGGCATGCCCGTCGGCCCGGGCGTGACGTCGATCGGCATTCCGGTCGGGCTTGGCCTCATCCTGCTCGCGATTGCGCTGACCGGCGTTTATGTCGCCTATGCCAACCGCCACCATGACGCCCGGATGGCGGCCCTCCTGATCGACCACGGCTTCCAGGATCGCGTCGCATGAAGGCTTGGCTTGCCGCGCTTGCCACCGCCTCCATCATGCTTCTCCCGCTCCCCGCGCTCGCGGCGGCGCTGGAGGGGGAGGCGCAGCGCCAGCCCGTCAACTGGGTCGCGATCCTCATGTTCGTCGCCTTTGTCGGGCTGACGCTCTGGATCACCAAGGCGGCGGCGGCGCGCACCCGTACCGCTTCCGATTTCTATACGGCGGGGGGCGGGATCAGCGGTTTCCAGAACGGTCTCGCCATGGCAGGCGACTATATGTCGGCGGCCTCCTTCCTTGGCATTTCGGCGCAGATCTTCAACGACGGCTATGACGGTCTGATCTATTCCACCGGATTTCTGGTCGGCTGGCCGATCCTGCTGTTCCTGATGGCGGAACGGCTTCGCAATCTTGGGCGCTTCACCTTTGCCGATGTCGCCTCCTACCGCTTCGCCCAGCCGCCGGTGCGCAGCTTCGCGGCGGTCAGCACGCTGCTGGTCGTCAGCTTCTACCTGATCGCGCAGATGGTGGGGGCGGGGCAGCTCATCAAATTATTGTTCGGCCTGCCCTATGCCGTGGCGGTGGTGATCGTCGGCGCGCTGATGATGCTCTACGTCCTGTTCGGCGGCATGCGCGCGACGACCTGGGTGCAGATCATCAAGGCGGTGCTGCTGCTGGGCGGCGCCAGCTTCATGGCGCTGATGGTGCTGGCGCAGATGGGCTTCAGCCTTGAAGCGCTGTTCGCCCGCGCGGTGGAGGTGAAGCGCCAGGCCGCCCTGTCCGGCGGGGCGACCATGGCCGAAGCGGCGGAACGGGGGCGGTCCATCATGGCGCCGGGCAATTTCATCAAGGACCCCGTCTCGGCCATTTCCTTCGGCCTGGCGCTGATGCTGGGGACGGCGGGCCTGCCGCACATATTGATGCGCTTCTTCACCGTTCCGGATGCGAAGGAAGCGCGCAAGTCGGTGCTCTGGGCGACCGGGTGGATCGGCTATTTCTACATCCTGACCTTCATCATCGGCTTCGGTGCGATCGTGCTGGTGGGAACGGAGCCCGGCTATCTGGACGGGGAGGGCGCGCTGCGCGGCGGCGGCAATATGGCGGCGATCCATCTGGCGCATGCGATCGGCGGCAATGCCTTTCTGGGCTTCATTTCGGCGGTGGCCTTCGCGACCATCCTCGCCGTGGTGGCGGGGCTGACGCTCTCGGCGGCGTCGGCGGTCAGCCATGATCTCTACGCCACGGTGTTCAAACATGGCCGGGCGGGTTCGGCGGACGAACTGCGCGTGTCGCGGTTGACCACGCTGGCGCTGGGCGCGCTGGCGGTGCTGCTGGGGCTGGTGTTCGAGAAGCAGAATGTGGCGTTCATGGTCAGCCTTGCCTTCGCGCTGGCGGCGTCGGGCAATTTCCCGGTGCTGATCCTCTCGCTGCTCTGGAGCGGGTGCACCACCCGCGGCGCGGCATGGGGCGGGACCATCGGCCTGCTGACCGCCTTCGTGCTGACGCTGCTGTCGCCCGCCGTGTGGACGACCACCTTCAACCTCGGCCCCGCGCCCTTCCCCTACAGTTCCGCGGCGATCTTCTCCGTCCCGGCGGGCTTCCTCTCGATCTGGCTGATCTCGTTGCTCGACCGCTCGCCCCGCGCGGCGGTGGACAAGGCGGGCTATGCGGCGCAGCGGGTGCGGGCGGAAACGGGGATCGGCGCCTTCGCCGCGTCGGACCACTGAACGCTTCCGCTGGCCGTCGCGCCGCCCTTGCCGCAGCGCGTCATTTCCTGTAGGGGCGCGCCCGATAGTCCTGAGCAGGCGCGGTGCCGGCCGGGAAACCTTAAATCCCGAAGGCAGTTGCATGTCCCTGCGTAACATCGCGATCATCGCGCACGTCGACCATGGCAAGACCACGCTCGTCGACCAGCTTTTCCGCCAGTCCGGCACCTTCCGCGACAACCAGCGCGTCGAGGAACGGGCGATGGATTCGAACGACCTGGAAAAGGAACGCGGCATCACCATCCTGGCGAAGCCCACCTCGGTCGAATGGAACGGCACCCGCATCAACATCGTCGACACGCCGGGCCACGCCGACTTCGGCGGCGAGGTGGAGCGCATCCTGTCCATGGTCGACGGCGTGATCCTACTGGTCGATTCGTCGGAAGGCGCGATGCCGCAGACCAAGTTCGTGACCGGCAAGGCCCTTGCTCTGGGTCTTCGCCCCATCGTCGTCGTCAACAAGATCGACCGCCCGGACGAACGTATCCAGGAAGTGCTGGACGAGGTGTTCGACCTGTTCGTGACGCTGGACGCCACCGACGAGCAGCTCGACTTCCCGGTTCTCTATGCCTCCGGCCGCAACGGCTATGCCAATGAAGACCCTTCGCTGCGTTCGGGCACGCTGGAGCCGCTGTTCCAGAAGATCGTCGACCATGTGCCGCCTCCGGCGCTGGACGAAGATGCGCCGTTCAGCTTCCTGGTGACGCTGCTCGACCGCGACAACTTCCTGGGCCGCATCCTGACCGGCCGCGTCAATTCCGGCACGCTGAAGGTCAACCAGCCGATCCACGCCATCGACGCCGACGGCAATGTGCTGGAAACCGGCCGCGCCTCGAAGATCCTGTCCTTCCGTGGACTGGACCGCGTGCCGGTGGAAGAGGCGAAGGCGGGCGACATCATCAGCCTTGCGGGCCTGACCGTCGCCACCGTGGCGAACACCATCGCCGATCCGTCGATCAACACCGCGATCAAGGCCCAGCCGATCGATCCGCCGACCCTGTCGATGCGCTTTGCGGTGAACGATTCGCCCATGGCGGGCCGCGAAGGCAGCAAGGTGACGAGCCGCATGATCCGCGACCGCCTGATGCGCGAAGCCGAATCCAACGTCGCGATCAAGGTGACCGAATCGGCCGACAAGGACAGCTTCGAAGTTGCCGGTCGCGGTGAACTCCAGCTTGGCGTGCTGATCGAGACGATGCGCCGCGAAGGCTTCGAACTCGGCATCTCCCGCCCCCGCGTGCTGTTCGGCGAGGATGAGAACGGCAACAAGACCGAGCCCTATGAAACCGTCGTCATCGACGTGGACGATGAATTCTCCAGCACGGTCGTCGACAAGATGAACCAGCGCAAGGCGGAAATGACCGACATGCGCCCCTCGGGCGGCGGCAAGACCCGCATCACCTTCTCGGCGCCCTCGCGCGGCCTGATCGGCTATCATGGCGAGTTCCTGTCCGACACGCGCGGCACCGGCATCATGAACCGGCTGTTCGAAAAATATGGCCCGCACAAGGGCAATATCGAAGGCCGCAAGAATGGCGTGCTGATCTCCAACGGCGCGGGCGAGGCGGTGGCCTATGCCCTTGGCCCGCTGGAAGAACGCGGCATATTGATGGTCGGGGTGGGCGAGGCGCTCTACGAAGGCATGATCATCGGCCAGAACGCCAAGCCGGAAGACCTGGAAGTCAACCCGATGAAGTCGAAGGCGCTGACCAACTTCCGCGCTTCGGGCAAGGACGACAGCATCCGCCTGACCCCGCCCTGGAAGATGACGCTGGAACAGGCCATCGCCTATATCGACGATGATGAAATGGTCGAGGTGACGCCCAAAAATATCCGCCTGCGCAAGCGCTATCTCGACCCGAACGAGCGCAAGCGCATGTCGCGGGCCAAGGCTGCCGCCTGACCGGATTTCGATGGATGAGAAAAGGGCCGGCGTCGCGAGACGCCGGCCCTTTTTGCTTCGGGAGTCTGACGATGGCCAATTCAGGACATTCCCCTCCCGTAAACGGGAGGGGTTAGGGGTGGGCGCGAGCGTAGCGAGCTTCTGACTTAGCCGTTGCAAAACAGCGCTGATGTCGCGCCAGCCCACCCCCTAGCCCCCTCCCGCCTGCGGGAGGGGGAATGTCCTGATTCCACCCGAACATCTCGCCCAAACGCATTTGCACCATCGTAAAGTTACTGGCGTAAAGCTACTGGCCTCGCCGCTGCGGCGTCTCTATGGTCGCGCCGTTCGTTCTTCCCGCGAAAGCTTTTCATGCATCTTCTCATTGGCCTAGCCGGTATCGCGCTGATCCTTGCCATTGCCTTCGCCCTTTCCTCCGACCGCCGCGCCATCAGGCCGCGCGTCGTGGGCGCGGCTTTCCTGTTGCAGGCGGGCATTGCGCTGCTGGTGCTCTATGTCCCCGCCGGGCGCGCCGTGATCGCCGGCATGTCGCACGGCGTCGCCAATTTGCTCGGCTATGCGCAGGCGGGAACGGACTTCATCTTCGGCCCGCTCGCTAGGCCGGAGATCGGCGGCGCGAGCTTCGCCATCGCCGCGCTGCCGGTCATCATCTTCTTCGCCAGCCTGGTGTCGATCCTCTATCATCTGGGCATCATGCAGCAGATCGTGCGCTGGGTCGGCGGCGCGATCGAGAAGGTGACCGGCGTGTCCAAGGTCGAAAGCCTCTGCGCCGCCGCCAACATCTTCGTGGGGCAGAGCGAGAGCCCGCTCGTCATCCGCCCCTATCTGGCGGGCCTGACCCCGCCGCAGCTTTTCGCCGTCATGACCAGCGGCATGGCGGGCGTCGCGGGCACGATCCTGGCCGCCTACGCCTCGATGGGGATCAAGATCGACTATCTGCTGGCGGCCAGCTTCATGTCCGCGCCCGGCGGCCTGCTGATGGCGAAGATCATGATGCCCGACGAGCCGGAGCGCGAGCCCGAACTCCCCCTGGGCGATCATCCCGAAGTCGTCCTGCCCGAAAGCCGGATCGGCGACACCGGCCCCGCCGCGCTGCTGCCGGGGGGAACGCCGGGCGAACCGATGCCGCCCGCCACCCATGACGAGGAAAAGCCCGCCAACCTCATCATGGCCGCAGCCCAGGGCGCGCAGACCGGCGTGAAGCTGGCCGTCGCGGTCGGCGCCATGGTGCTGGCCTTCGTGGCGCTGGTGGCGCTGGCGAACGGCATCCTCGGCGGCGTCGGCGGCTGGTTCGGCTATCCCGACCTCAGCTTCCAGCAACTGCTCGGCTATCTCTTCTCTCCGGTCATGTATCTGCTCAACATTCCCTGGAATGAGGCGCAGATCGCGGGCGGGCTGTTCGGCACCAAGGTCGTGCTCAACGAGTTCGTCGCCTATATCAATCTCGGCCAGGCGCAGGGCGCGCTGTCGCCGGCGACCGTCGCCATCGTCACCTTCGCGCTCTGCGGCTTCGCCAATTTCAGTTCGATCGCGATCCAGATGGCCGTCACCGGCAATCTCGCGCCCAACCAGCGGCCGGTGATCGCCCGGCTGGGGCTGAAGGCGCTGGTGGCGGGCAGCCTCGCCAATCTGATGAGCGCGGCGCTGGCGGGCCTGATGCTCAGCCTGCGATGATCGTTCCGATTCTATAACGAAAGTTCTACCCGTCGCTGGCAGGATCGGCTATGGTTAACGCATGGGGGCGAAACGCATATTCGGACTGACGGCCATGCTGTCGGTGGTGATGGCAGCGGCGCCGGCTAGGGCGCAAGCGCCGAAGCCGGGCAGGCTGGAAAGCTATAAGGACTGGACCATCGGTTGCGACAACGGCAACCGGTGCGAGGCCGTATCCCTGCTGCCAGAAGGCGGCGACTGGCCCGATGCGCCGGTCATGCTGGGGATCGCGCGAGGGGCGGGGGCCGACGCCGATCCCGAAATCCGGGTCAGCCGGGACGCAAAGGGCCGGGAGGCGCTGGACTTCCTGATCGACGGGCGAAAGCTTGCCAGCGTGGCGAGCGTGGACGGCGAAGCCAGTCTGGAAGGGCCGCAGGCGTCCGCACTGGCCATTGCCATGGCGAAGGGCGGACGCATGGAGATCCGCGCCGGCGCGAGGGCGATCGACCGTCCGTCGCTCGCCGGCTTGACCGCTGCGCTCCGCTATATGGATGCGAAGCAGGGCAGGGCGGGCACCATGGCGGCCCTCGTCGCGACGGGACCGCTTGCACGCAGCGCCGTGCGTCCCGCGCCTGCCATCCCCACGATCCGGCGCGTTGCCGTACCCGGCGGCGCGCAGCCGCCCGCGCTCTGGCGGGAGGAACTGACGGCACTCGGCACCTTCACGGGTTGCGCCGACGAGATGAGGGGCGCATCCTCTCCTCCCGAGTTGCACCGGCTGTCGAAGACCGAGACGCTGGTTCTGGTGCCCTGCGGCGCCGGGGCCTATAATTTCACATTCGTCCCCGCGATCGCCACCGGCATTCCCGGCCGCCGAACCTTCCGCTTCGCCGGCTTCGACTATCAGCCGGGCTGGAGCGAGGAGGCCGGCCATCCCCTGCTGGTCAATGCAGGCTGGGCGCCGGAGACCTCCACCTTGCAAAGCTATGCCAAGGGCCGGGGCCTGGGCGATTGCGGGGGTAGTGAAACCTATATCTGGGACGGTTCGCGCTTCCGCCTGGTAGAGGCGAGTGCGATGGGGGAATGCCGCGGCGCCTGGCACTGGATCACCACATGGTCGGCCAAAGTGACGGACTGAAGGCCGGAATTTCCTGTCGATTCGCCGTGCCGCCGCCCTGGCTTCTTTTTTTCGCGCCTGGCAATCGCCCTTAGGCTTCTGCCAATATCAGCGAGAACAGCTCGTCCGCATCGCTCCATTCGCGCACCGGCTCCCATCCCCCGGCGCGCAGCAGCAGCCTTTCGTCGCGTGCGCCATATTTGTGGCTGCTTTCGGTATGGATCGTCTCGCCCGCGGCCATGCGGAAGCATTGGCCCGCGACGTGGAAGTGAAGCGGCCGCACCGCCTCCAGATGCATTTCGATCCGCGCCTTGTCGTCGTTCCAGATGGCGCGATGGCGGAAGCCGTCCAGCGGCAGGTCGCCCTCCAGTTCCCGATTGATGCGCGCAATCAGGTTGAGGTTGAACGCAGCCGTCACCCCCGCGGCATCGTCATAGGCGGCGACCAGCCGGTCACGGTCCTTGATCCGGTCCATGCCGATCAGCAGCATCGCATCCTTACCCAGCAGGCGCCGCATTGCCCGCAACAGGTCCACCGCCGAATCGGGTTCCATATTGCCGATGGTCGACCCGGGGAAAAAGCCGAGGCGTGGCAGCCCCTCTATCGCCGCCGGCAAGGCCAGTTCGCCGTTGAAGTCGCCCACCACCGGCAAGACCGGCAGCCCCGGAAAGGCCGACGCCAATTCAGCGCTCGAAGCGCGAAGAAAGTCGCCGCTGATGTCGATCGGCACATAGGCGGCTGGATCGATGGCGCGCAGCAGATGCGGGGTCTTGCGCGAACTGCCTGCACCGAACTCCACCACCGCCTGCCCCGCGCCGATGGCGGCGGCGAAATCCGCGCCATGCCGTTCCAGCAGGGCGGTTTCCGTGCGCGTCGGATAATATTCCGGCAGGTCCGTGATCGCTTCGAACAGTTCCGACCCGCGCCGGTCGTAGAACCAGATGGGCGGGGTCGCCTTGGGCTCGCGGGACAGGCCCTCGATAATGTCCCGCCGGAAGGCCGGGTCAGGCGCGCGTAGGGACAGCGGGGCATCTTCGGTCAGCAGCATCGCGTCAAAGATCCTTTGCCAGCCGCAGTCCGGTGAACTGCCAGCGTTGATGGGGGTAGAAGAAATTGCGGTAGCTTGCCCGCATATGGCCGCGCGGCGTGGCGCAACTGCCGCCCTTCAGCACGAACTGCCCCGACATGAACTTGCCATTATATTCGCCCACCGCGCCGTCCGCCGCGCGGAAGCCGGGATGCGGGCGATAGGCGCTGCCCGTCCACTCCCAGACATCGCCGAACATCTGCGTCAGCGTGGAGCCGCCATCCGCCGCGCGGGGGCGGGGACAGGCCGGACCGTCCAACTGGTTTCCGCTGGTCGGCGCGACATTGAGGGCGGCGCTTTCCCATTCGGCCTCGGTGGGAAGGCGCGCCCCCGCCCATCGGGCATAGGCATCCGCTTCATAAAGACTGATATGACTGACGGGCGCGGCGGTATTGACCGGCTTGCGCCCGTCCAGACCGAAGCGCGTCCAGCCTTGCTCGCCCCGCCGCCAGTATAGCGGCGCCTCGACCCGCTCGGCCTGCACCCATGCCCAGCCGTCGGACAGCCAGTGGGCGGCGTCGGCATAGCCCCCATCCTCGATGAAGGCGATCCATTCGCCATTGGTTATCGGCCTGTGCGCCAGGGCATGCGGGTGGAGCACCGTCTTGTGGCGGGGGGTCTCGCAATCGAAGGCAAAATCGCTTTTGCCGTCATCGCCGATCTCCACCAGCCCCTGCCGGCCTTCGATCCAGTGGAGAGGGCCGGGGACGGGCGCAGGCAGCGCATTGGGCGCGTCGTACAGCGCCGGTTCCAGCGGATTGAGCGACAGAAGATGCTGCACGTCGGTCAGCAGCAGTTCCTGATGCTGCTGCTCATGGTGGAGGCCCAGCAGCACCAGCGCCTGCACATCGGGCATCAGCATCGGCAGGGCGGTGGTCAGCGCCTCGTCGACTTGGGCGCGATAGGCGCGGATTTCCTCCAGCGTCGGCCGTGTCAGCATGCCCCGCATCGGCCGCGCATGCCGTGGACCTTCGGCCTCATAATAGCTGTTGAAAAGATAGGCGTAATGCGGATCGAAGGGTACATAGCCCGCCACATGATCGCGCAGGACGAAAGTTTCGAAGAACCAGCTTACATGCGCCAGATGCCATTTGGCGGGGGACGCGTCGGGCATGGACTGGACCGTCGCGTCCGCATCGGACAGCGGCGCGGCAAGCGCTTCGCTCAGCGCCCTGACCTCGCGATAGCGGGTGATGAGGTCGATCTGGCTCGGTACGGTCCGGCTTCTTGCCATGCATTCCCCTTCGATACGGTTGCGCCGCTCTCCTGGAATAATCGCATGAAGGGGCGGATCGGTTCCGGCCGGGCCGTTTCGTCGCCCTTCGATGATTGCGCATGGGGACGATGGGAATGGCTGGACAAGGGCCCGCCGCTTGCCCAAATGATGGGCCTGTCATGACCAAGCGCATCCTTCTCATCGTTTCGGGCGGCATCGCCGCCTATAAGTCGCTGGAACTGGTGCGGCTGCTGCGCAGGCGCGGCATCGCGGTGCGGGCGGTGCTGACGGAAAGCGCGGAGAAATTCGTGACGCCGCTGTCGCTGGGCGTGCTGACCGAGGATCATGTCTATGGCGACATGTTCGACCTCAAGGAAGAGCGCGAGATCGGCCATATCCAGCTTTCGCGGCAGGCCGATCTGGTCGTGGTCGCGCCGGCGACGGCGAACATCCTGGCCAAGATGGCGGGCGGCATTGCCGACGATCTGGCGACGACGCTGCTGTTGGCGACCGACAAGCCGGTGCTCGCCGTTCCCGCCATGAACGTTCGGATGTGGCACCATGCCGCGACCCGGCGGAATGTCGCACAGCTCAAGGCCGATGGCGTGCATGTGATGGAGCCGGACAGTGGTGAAATGGCCTGCGGGGAATTCGGCAAGGGCCGCCTGCCCGATCCGGAAGCGATCGCGGCGGAGGTGGCGCGGCTGCTCGCCCGGCCGCTAGCCGCCGATCCGCTGGCCGGGCAGCCGGACTTCGAAACGGCCGACGCGCCGCTCGCCGGACGGCATGTGCTGGTGACGGCCGGCCCGACGCATGAGCCGATCGACCCGGTCCGTTACATCGCCAACCGGTCCTCCGGCAAGCAGGGCTTCGCCATAGCGGCGGCGGCGGCGCGGGCCGGCGCGCGGGTGACATTGGTGGCGGGGCCGGTATACCTGCCGACGCCGGCCGGCGTGACCCGCGTCGATGTGGAAACCGCGCGGGAGATGCTGGCCGCGGTGGAGGCGGCCCTGCCCGCCGACGCGGCGATCATGGTCGCGGCGGTGGCCGACTGGCGCACGGCGGACGCTGCCGATCAGAAGCTCAAGAAGGATGGATCGGGCAAGCCGGCGCCCTTGGCCCTGGTCGAGAATCCGGACATTCTCGCCACGCTGGGCAAACATGCGCAGCGTCCCGCCCTGCTGGTCGGCTTTGCCGCCGAGACGCAGAAGATCGCTGAACATGCGCAGGCGAAGCTGGCGCGCAAGGGCGCCGACTGGATCGTCGCGAATGACGTGTCGGGGCCGCCCGGCTCAAGCGTGATGGGCGGCGATTCCAACAGCGTGCACATCGTTTCGAAGGATGGCGTCGAGAGCTGGGACCATCTGCCCAAGGACGCCGTCGCCACCCGCCTGATAGAAAAGGTCGCCCATGTCCTCTCCTCTCCCGCCCATTGAAATTCGCCTGAAGCGCCTGCCCCATGGCGCCGGCCTGCCGGCGCCGGCCTATGCCACGGCGCATGCGGCGGGGATGGACGTCGTGTCGGCGGAGGACATCATCCTTGTGCCCGGCGGCCGGCATGCGGTGGCGACCGGCTTTGCCATGGCGATTCCCGAAGGCTATGAAGTGCAGGTGCGGCCGCGTTCCGGCCTGGCGCTGAAACATGGGATCAGCCTGCCCAATACGCCGGGGACGATTGACGCCGATTATCGCGGCGAGCTGAAGGTCATATTGATCAATCTGGGCGAAGAACCCTTTGTGATCGCGCGGGGCGACCGGATCGCGCAACTGGTCGCCGCGCCGGTGCAGATGGCGCGCTTTGCCGAAGTCGAGGAACTGGACGAGACGATCAGGGGCGCAGGGGGATTCGGATCGACGGGGGTTCGATCCCAATGACGCCCTTGGCCCTCACGGACGATCAGCTTGAGCGCTATGCCCGCCATATCGTGCTGAAGGAGATCGGCGGCGCGGGGCAGGCGCGGCTGTTGTCGGCGGATGTGGCCGTCGTGGGGGCGGGCGGGATCGGCAGCCCGGCCATCCTCTATCTCGCCGCGGCGGGCGTGGGCACGATTCGGGTGATCGATGACGATGCGGTCGCCCTCTCCAATCTGCAGCGGCAGGTGCTGTTCGGCACTGACGAGATCGGAGCGCCCAAGGCCGAAAGCGCGATGGCGGCGGTCGCGCGGCTCAATCCGGACGTGAAGCTGATCCCCATCAACGCCCGCATCGACGCGGGCAATGCCGCGCTGATGCTGCGGGATGCCGATGTGGTGCTGGATGGCTGCGACAGTTTCGCGACGCGGCTGGCGGTGGCGGACTGCACGCAGAAGCTGCGGATTCCGCTGGTGTCGGCGGCGGTCGGGCCGTTCGAGGGGCAATTGGCCACATATCGCGGTTGGGAGGCGGGCAAGCCCTGCTATCGCTGTCTGGTCGGGTCGCCGCAGGACGCGCCGGAGCGGAACTGTTCCGAAACCGGCGTGATCGGGGCGCTGACAGGGGTGATCGGCAGTCTGGCGGCGCTGGAGGTGATCCGCGCGCTTGTGCCCTTCGGCGATGACATGGCGGGGCGCTTGCTGCTGGCCGATCTGTTGTCGATGCGGTTTCGGACCGTGGCGGTGCCGAAGGATCCCGCCTGCCAGGGTTGCGCCGTGGAACTATGCGCGAGCTGAGGATCATCGTCGCGACGGCGGATGCGGAACGGCTGCGCGGAGCCTTGGTGATCGCGGCGGCTCAGGCGGCGCTGGGCGGCGGCGCGGCGCTGTTCCTGCAACTGGACGCGGTGAGCTTGCTGCGAGCGCCTCCGGAAGCGCCCTGCGACGAAGCGCATCGGGCATCGGGGCTGCCTTCGCTGGCGATGGTGATCGAAGAGGCATTGGGCTTGGGCGTGATCCTGCTTGCCTGTCAGAGCGGACTTGCGCTGTGCGGAATGACTGCCGATGATTTGCCGCAGGGCGTTGAGGTCGGCGGCCCGATGGGGTTCTTGCAGCAGACCGGCGAAGAGGCCCGGCTGATCTTTGCCTGAGCCGGTCGGCTGGCTCGGCTGGTCGGAAGCGGACGATTGCGACGCTTTCCTGAAGGCACAGCATGCTCATGCGAAAGCAGGCGCCCGGATCGGGCGGCGATGATGCACGGAAGGGAGGACCAGGCCTGCCTGCGCAGGAGCAGGCTTCCTTCAGGGAAAGCAGAAGCTCCGCTCCCTGACCGCATTCAGTCAGCCCCTACCAGGCCAGCCGGTACTTCACGCCCATGGCCTGAGCCAGTTGCCGCTGCCGCCGCTCGACCGCTTCTCCGAACAGATCGGTGTCCACGCTGCGCAGCCGCAGTTCGAGCACATTGCCCTCCATCTCCAGGCGGGAGGCGAGCAAAGGCCCCTCCACGCCGCCGGACAACCGCTGCCCCAATCTGATCGCCAGACCCCATAAGGTCGCTCGCTGAAGCGCTTCGGGCGGGGCCAGCCGCTCGATGCCGGGCGGCGTCGACAGGCCGCCGCCAAAATTGCTGTGCAGCGCCTGGGCCAGCATGGCTCGCTCGGCCGCGTTGATGCCGACCCAATTGCTGTGCAGCGCGATCTCGACGCCCCGGTCCGACCGGAAATCGGGATTGGCGCGCCACCCGACATCGGCCAACAGGCAGGCCGCCCGGCGAATCCGCCGCCACGCGCTGCCGTCCTCCAGGAACAGCGGCGCGATCCAGCGCTCGATCATGTCGCCATGGCCGGTAAAGCGCGCCTGCGCTTCGCCTTCGGCCTCCGCCGCGATCAGCAGCGGATCATGTGCCTGAATATCCGGGGGCAGATCGCTGAACAGCAGCCCCTCGCGCAGGCCATAGGCCGACACGACCAGCCTGCTCGACCTCAACTGGCGCACGATCACCGACAGCAGCGCCGCCGCATCCGGCAGGGTCGGCACGCGCGATCCGGTGATCTGGGGAATATCCTTGAACCGCGCCTTGCCGACATGGGACACGATGCGCGTCAATTGTTCGGCCCGCGCGGCAGGCATTTCATATTGGTGCACGACGGGAAGCGGGAACTGGGTCAATTCCATGTCGAACCGGGCCAGCGCGCGCCACGACCCGCCGACCAGATAGAAGGGCAGGCCGGCAGGCGCGTCCCAGCCCGCCTTGGCCAGCATCTTCCTGACCATCCGTTCCAGCACGGCCGGCCCCTTGGCGCGGATTTGCGGCAGGCGCAGCACGCCCAGCGGCAAGGACACCGTTTCATGCACGGCGCCGTCGCGGATTCGGGCCAGCTCAAGGCTGCCGCCGCCCAGGTCGCCGACGATGCCGTCCGCGCCCGGAATGCCCGACAACACGCCATAGGCCGCGGCGACCGCCTCCTGCCCGCCGGACAGCAGCTCGACCTCCAGCCCCATGTCGCGGGCGCGCCGGATGAACTCGTCGCCATTTTCCGCGTCCCGCACCGCGGCGGTGGCGACGCAGCGCACCTCCTGCACCTCCATCTCGCGGCAGAGATGGGCGAAGCGGCCGATCGCGCGCAGCCCCCTGTCCATGGCTTCCGCCTCGATCCGGCCCGTCTTCCCCAGGGACGCGCCCAATCCCGCCATCACCTTTTCGTTGAAGAGGATGAAGGGGATGCGGCGGGGCCCGTCATAGACGACCAGCCGCACGCTGTTGGAACCGATGTCGATGATCGCCGTGCGCGCCTTCGCCTGATGCGGGGACGTCGCCATGCCGGGGGCGAGCGCCCGGACCTGGCTCAACATGGAATTCATGCCGTTCAGGCCCGCCCGCGCAGGCGCAGGGTCGGCACCGCTTCGCTATCCAGCGCGGCGCCACGGCCCGAAAGGGACGGGTTGGTCATGAAATAGCGGTGCAGGTTGAACGGCCGGTCGCCCGCCTCGACGCGGCTGTAATGGCCGTCGCTGTCCAGCACCCAGCTCTGTTCGGTGTCGATCAGGTTGGCGACCATCACCTGGTCCAGAATCTGGTCGTGCACGGTCGGATTTTCGACCGGCGCCAGGAACTCCACGCGCCGGTCGAAATTGCGCGGCATCCAGTCGGCCGAACTGATGAACACCTTCGCGCCATTATTGGGCAGCGCCTTGCCATTGCCGAAGACGGTGATCCGGCTATGTTCAAGAAAGCGGCCGACCACCGACTTCACCCGGATATTTTCCGACATGCCCGGCACGCCCGGCCGGAGGCAGCAGATGCCCCGCACGATGAGTTCGATCTGCACGCCTGCATTGCTCGCCGCATAGAGCTTTTCCATGATCGCCGGGTCCACCAGCGAATTCATCTTCGCCCAGATGGTTCCCGGCCGCCCGGCGCGGACATGCTCTATCTCCGCATCGATCAGGTCGCACAGGCGGTTGCGCAGGTCGCGGGGCGACATCACCAGCTTTTCCAGCCGCTGCGGCTCGACATAGCCGGTGATGTAATTGAACAGCGCCGCCGCATCGCGCCCATAGGCCGGATCGGCGGTGAAGAAGCTGAGGTCGGTGTAGATGCGCGCCGTCACCGGATGATAGTTGCCGGTGCCGAAATGGCAGTAGGTGCGGAACGCCTCCCCCTCCCGCCGGACGACCATCGACACTTTCGCATGGGTCTTCCAGTCGATGAAGCCATAGACCACCTGCACGCCCGCGCGCTCCAGCGCATCGGCCCACATCAGGTTCTGCTCCTCGTCGAAACGGGCTTTCAGCTCCACCACCGCGGTCACGGACTTGCCCGCCTCCGCCGCGTCGATCAGCGCGCGGATGATCGCGGACTGCTTGCCCGCGCGGTACAGCGTCTGCTTGATCGCCACGACATCGGGGTCGGACGCTGCCTGCTTCAGGAAGGACACCACCACGTCGAAGGCTTCATAGGGATGGTGGACGACGATGTCCTTCGCCCGGATCGCGGCAAAGCAATCCCCGCCATATTCGCGGATGCGTTCCGGGAAGCGGGGGGCATAGGGCTCGAACTTCAGGTCCGGCCGATCCTCCTCGACGACGCCGGACAGGTCGCCGATGCCGACGAACCCTTCCACCTCCGCGATGATCGCCTCATGGCCCTGGAGCATGTCCTGCAACATCTCCTCGACCGGCTCGGGAATGCGTTCCTCTATCTCCATGCGGATCACGCGGCCCCGGCGGCGGCGCTTGATGGCGCTGCGGAAATAGCGGACCAGATCCTCCGCCTCTTCCTCTATCTCTATGTCGCTGTCGCGGATGATGCGGAAAACGCCGCTGTTGCGCACCCGGTATCCGGGAAAGAGGTCGGCGGAAAAGCGCCGGATCACCGCCTCCAGCGCCATATAGCGCGCCGTTTCGCCCGGCATCCGCACGAAGCGGGCGAGCGAGGACGGTATCATCACCAGCTCGCGAATCGGTTCCTTGTCCGACAGCCGCTCCAGGTCGAAGACGATCGACAGCCCCTGATTGGGGATGAAGGGGAAGGGGTGCGCCGGGTCCAGCGCCTGCGGCGTCAGGATCGGGAAGACCTGCGTCAGGAAATGATCGCGCAGCCAGTTCTCGCAGGAGGGGTCGAGCGCGGTGGACGGGCCGATCACCTCTATCCCCACCTGCGCCAGTTCGCCGTGCAGCGCCCCCCACACCTTCTGCTGCGCGCCCATCAGCCGGGCGGTTTCCTCGCTGATGGCGGCCAGTTGCTGCGCCGGGGTCAGCCCGTCGGCGGAGCGCATGTCGACATCCTGCAGCTGCTGCCCCTTCAGGCCCGCCACGCGCACGGAGAAGAACTCGTCCAGATTGGCGCCGGAAATCGACAGGAAACGCAACCGCTCCAGCAGGGGATGCGCCCGGTTCATCGCCTCCTCCAGCACGCGCTGGTTAAAGGCCAGCCAGGACAGTTCCCGGTTGAAATAGCGGTCGCTGGGCAGGGTCAGGCTGGCGGAGGGGTCGGCTTCGGCCACATCTCTCTCATCGTTCGGAACCGGAGGATCAGTCCGGGACTATAGGCAAAAATCCCGCGTCTTGCAGGACATCTTTCGCCATAGCGGTAGAAATCTTACGTCCCGATGACAAAGCCGCCTCGTCCAGCATGCGCGTCACGGCGGCGATGGCGGCATAGCTGCGCTCGATCCGCCGCAGCAGCCATTCGGGCAGATCCGCCGCATAGCTTGCGCCGGCCGATGCCAGGAACCGCTCGATCAGGGCGCGGGCCAGCGCCTCGTCCGGCTGCTCCAGCGCGACATGGGGCGCCGCCGCCAGCCGGGACCGCAGGTCGGGAAGGGCCACCTGCCATAGCGCGGGCGGCGCGTCCGCGATCAGCAGCAGCGGGCGCTGCGCCGTCTGCGCATCGTTCCAGGCGTTGAACAGCGCCTGCTCGTCCTGCCGTTGCGCATCGTCGATCATGGTCCCGCCGCTCTGCGCGACGAAATGGCGGCCCAGCGTCGAGCGGCCCGACAGGGGCGGCCCGCTCAGCACGCTGATCGCCAGCGGCCATCCCCGCCAGTTCTCCAGATGGCGGACGGCGATGCGGTTGGCGTCGCTGACCAGGAAATCCTCGCCGCTTGCCCGATCAGGCCGGTCGAACGGCAGGCTGATCTGTCTCATGGCGCCTTTCATTGCGCAGAGCCGGCTCCCGGTGTCCCACCCCTGCGGATGCGCAGCGTATTGCCGGACACGGCGACGTTATAGCCCTTCGCCGCCAGCGCTGCACGCAACATGTCGACCGTGCCGTCGAAGCTCACCTGCATGACCGACGTGCCGCCCAGCGCCAGGCTGCTGGTCGCCGCCGAACGCACGCCCGCGATGGAACGCACGGCGGCCTCGCCCTGCGCCACCGATCCGACGTCCGGGGTGTCGAACTGGATCGCGTAGCTGCCCGTGGTGGCGGCGGGCGTCGGCATGTCGAGCGTTTCCACCGGCAGATCGGCGGCATTTTCGATCTCCAGCGCATTGGGATCGACCGGCTCCTCGATGATCAGCGACGGATCGGGACGCAGGCGGCCGTCATTCAGCGCCTGGGTATAAAGCTGGTCGATCCGCTGCGTCGCCTGGTCCAGCATCTGCGGGATCGCGCTGTCGTTGGAGGCGCGCAGGGAAAAGCTGCCGATCAGGAAATTGTCGGGGCCGTAGCGCGCCGTGAAGGTGCCGGTCACCGGACCGCCCGGATATTGACGGTCGAGCCGAGCGATCGGGATCACCACGTCCGCCGCGCCATATTGGTCGAGCAGCACGCGCCACCACAGCCGCCCGCGCCGCCCGGTCTGCCCCGCATTCAGCAGGATCGGATCAGCGATCGACCCGGCCACGCGGACATAGTCGATCGCGCTGTCGCCGGTGCGGAAACGCGCCCAGGCCCGCTGCCATTCGTTGATCCGCTCATAGGACACGGCCGACCCGCCGTCCCACAGCACCGGGATCACCAGCAAGGGCGGGGACCGCATGACATTGCCGGTCACGCCCAGCAACTGGCCCGTCCGCGCCCGGTCGAACATGACGCCCAGCGTGGCGACATAGCGGGTGGGGCCCGCCTGCTCATATTCGATCTCGATGCCCGAAATCATGCCTTCAAGCTGCGAATCGGACAGGGCCGGCGCGCCGCTGCCGCCATGGGTCCGGGTCCACAGCATCTGCCATGCCCGCCGCTGCGCCAGCCGCCAGCCGGCCTTGCGCGCGCTGTCGGCATCCTTGGCGAAGACGTCGACCTTCACATGGCTCACCTGGAAATCGCCGCCGCTGGCGATGGGGGGCACGCCGCGCTCCCCCTCCATCTGCGCGACCAGCGCCGCAGCGGCGAGGCCAAGCATGATCGCGCCCAGTATCTGGATCGGGCGCGACGCTGCGCGGAACAGGTTCAAAGGCCGGAGGGACAGGCCACGAAGGACAGAAGGCACGTTCACGCGCGTCCTTTTGGCGAGATTTGCCTGCGCTGCCAAGCGGCAACCCATTTCCCGTTCCGTTTTCGCGCACAATGTGCGTTATTTGGCTTGCCGCATTTTCTTAAGCCGTCAGATGTTTCCATCTGACTTGAAAATGCTTAGGGGCCACAGCCATGAGCGACACCGAATCCTACAGCTACGCCAAGGCTGGCGTCGACATCGCCGCGGGCAATGCGCTGGTTCGCGCCATCGCCCCGCTTGCCAAGGCCACCCGTCGCCCCGGCGCCGACGCGGAACTGGGCGGCTTCGGCGGTTTCTTCGACCTGAAGGCGGCCGGTTACGACGATCCGCTGCTGGTCGCGGCCAATGACGGCGTCGGCACCAAGCTGAAGCTCGCCATCGACCATAATGCCCATGACGGCGTCGGCATCGACCTGGTCGCCATGTGCGCCAACGACCTGATCGTGCAGGGCGCCGAACCGCTCTTCTTCCTGGACTATTATGCCACCGGCAAGCTGGAGAGCGGCGTCGCCGAGCGCGTGATCGCGGGCATTGCGGAGGGCTGCAAACAGGCCGGCTGCGCCCTTATCGGCGGAGAGACGGCGGAAATGCCCGGCATGTACGGGCCGGGCGACTATGACCTTGCCGGTTTCTGCGTCGGCGCGGTGGAGCGGTCCAGAGCGCTGACCGGCAACCGGGTCAAGGCGGGCGACGTGCTGCTGGGCCTCACTTCCTCGGGCGTGCACAGCAACGGCTTCTCGCTGGTGCGCCGTCTTGCCGCCGACAAGGGCTGGAAGCTCGACCGTCCGGCGATCTTCGATAATGAGGTGCTGTTGATCGACGCGCTGATGGCGCCGACGCGCATCTATGTGAAGTCGCTGCTGCCGCTGGTCCGGGCAGGCCGGATCAATGCGCTGGCCCACATCACCGGCGGCGGCCTGCTGGAGAATATCCCGCGCGTGCTGCCCGAAGGCTGTCATGCGGTTGTCGACGCCGACGGTTGGGAACAGCCGCGACTGATGGCTTTCCTCCAGGCGCAGGGCAATATCGAGCCGGAGGAAATGGCCCGCACCTTCAACTGCGGCGTCGGCATGGTGCTGGCGGTGGATGCGGATGCGGTGGACGCCGTGACGGCGGATCTGGAAGCAGCGGGCGAAACCGTGGTCCGCGTCGGCATCGTGGAGGCGGGCGAAAAGGGCTGCACGGTCAAGGGCTCACAGGAAACATGGAGCGCCAGGGCCGACTGGACCGCCACGCATCTGGGGTAAGTCACTGAAACCCGTTCGTTTCGAGCGAAGTCGAGAAACGAAGTCACAAGGGTTCTCGACTTCGCGCGAACCGGACGGGGACTGCAAGTGAAGGCAAAGGTCGGCGTTCTGATTTCCGGACGTGGCTCGAACATGGCGGCGTTGCTCTATGCCGCCAGGCATCCGTCCTGCCCCTATGAGCTGGTGCTGGTCGCCGCCAACGATCCCGAAGCCCCCGGCCTGACCCTCGCCGCCGCCGAGGGCATCGCCACCTTCGCGCAGAGCCACAAGGGCCTGAAGCGCGCCGAATTCGACGCCATTATCGACAAGGCGTTGCGCGGGGCGGGCGCGGAATATGTTGCGCTGGCCGGCTATATGCGCCTCCTCTCGCCCGAATTCGTCGCCGGCTGGGAAGGCCGGATGCTGAACATCCACCCCAGCCTGCTGCCCAAATATAAGGGTCTCGACACCCATCGGAAGGCTTTGGACGCAGGCGATACCCATGCCGGCTGCTCGGTCCACATCGTCACGGCGGAACTGGACGACGGGCCGGTCCTTGGCCAGATCGAAGTCGCGATCCTGCCCGGCGACACCGCCGACAGCCTTGCCGCGCGCATATTGATGGCGGAACATCAGCTCTATCCGCGCACGCTGGCGGATTTCGTCACCCGCGAGCGCCAGCCCGAATGGCTGCTGAACAAAGTCCGTGAGCGCGCCCTGGCCCTGCCGCAGGCGGATGAGGTCACGTCCCACGGCATGCCCTGCTTCGGCATCGAAAAGGGCAAGAAATTCGCCTATTTCACGCAGGATCGTCATGGCGACGGCGTTATCGCCATCCTCGTCAAGACGACCGCGCCGGAAGAACAGGCGATGCTGATCGAAAGCGACCCCGCCCGCTATTACCGCCCCGCCTATTTCGGGGATGGCTGGGTCGGCATCCGGCTCGATCTGGGGGACACGGACTGGGGCCAGATCAACGAACGGCTGGAGCGGAGCTGGCGGGAGGTCGCGCCCCGCAAACTCACCGCCCTGATGGACGCCGCCGACGAATTTTAACCCCGCTCTTTCCTTTCCAATGGCCCAACCCCACTATAGGCAGCCATGACCGACACCTCCCCCACTCCCGCCATAGAGATCGCCAACCTCACCAAGGTTTACAAGGGCGGCAAGCAGGCGCTCGACAATATCAACCTCTCCATCCCGCGCGGGCAGATTTACGGCCTGCTGGGACCGAATGGCGCGGGCAAGTCGACCACCATCAACATCCTCGCCGGGCTGGTGAACAAAACCAGCGGCACGGCGAAAATCTGGGGCTTCGACATCGACCAGAACCCCCGCAACGCCAAGAACAGCATCGGCATCGTCCCGCAGGAGATCGTCTTCGATCCCTTCTTCACCCCGTTCGAGACGCTGGAGAACCAGGCGGGCTATTATGGCGTGCCCCGGGACCGCCGCCGCTCGATGGAATTGCTGCGCGCCGTGCATCTGGAGGACAAGGCCGACGCCTATGCCCGGACCCTGTCGGGCGGCATGAAACGCCGCCTGCTGGTGGCCAAGGCGATGGTGCACAGCCCGCCGATCCTGGTGCTGGACGAACCGACCGCCGGCGTCGACGTGCAGCTTCGCCAGCAACTCTGGGCCTATGTGCGGGAGTTGAACCGCCAGGGCGTGACCATCGTTCTCACCACGCACTATCTGGAAGAGGCCGAGGAATTGTGCGACCGGATCGGCATCATCAACCATGGCAAGGTCATCACCGACAAGCCGACCCGCGAACTGATCGCCATGGCGCAGGAGAAGGTGGTGCAGGTGACGGTCGACCGCGATGTGGTGACGCCCCCCGCCGACCCCAGCTTCGAGAAGATCGAACTGTCGGACGAACGCACGCTGACGATCACCTATATGAAGAACCGCGCCAATGCGGGCCAGGTGCTGAGCGCCGTGCAGGCCAGCGGGCTTTCGATCGTCGACGTGGTGACGCGCGACCCTGATCTGGAGGATGTGTTCCTGAACCTGACCGCGGCGGCGTGAGGGAAGCGGACACTTCTCCCCCTCCCGCAGGCGGGAGGGGGCCGGGGGGTGGGCTGGCGCGACCTTTCAGAAGCAGGAATACGTCCCGCGCAAAGTCGCTAAGAAACGAGGCATCTCCGCCTGAGCGGTTCCTTTGGCAGCGCCTGCGTAACCGCCAACTCGACGGCCGCAAGTTCAGCCGCCAAATCCCTATCGGCCCTTATTTCGCGGACTTCCTCTGTCGCGAGGCGAAGCTCATCATCGAACTGGATGGCTCCACCCACGACGACAGTGCGGAATATGACGCCCGCCGCGACGCCTACTGTCGCGAACTGGGCTTTACCGTCTTGCGCTTTCAGAATGCCGACGTGATAGGGAATATCGAAGGCGTGCTGTCGCATATCATGGCAGCCCTCGCGCAAGCCCACCCCCAACCCCTCCCGCCTGCGGGAGGGGAGTAAGAAGACTATATGCCCACCACCACCTATGACGTCGTCATCATCGGCTCCGGCGCGGCGGGGCTGACCGCCGCCATCAACCTGGCGCAGGACCGCAAGGTCGTGGTGCTGGCCAAGGGAGCGCTGGACGGCGGGTCCACCAACTGGGCGCAGGGCGGCATCGCCGCCGTACTGGACGCAGGTGACAGTTTCGAGGCGCATATCGAAGACACGATGGTCGCAGGCGCGGGCCTGAACGACCGCAGCACGGTCGAATTCGTCGTCTCCGAGGCTCCTGCGGCGATAGAGCGGCTCGCGGAGCTTGGCGTTCCCTTCAATGGAGGGGAGGAATTCGGCGAACGCTGGCACCTGACCCGCGAAGGCGGTCACAGCCACCGCCGCATCGTCCAT
Source organism: Sphingobium sp. SA916 (assembly GCF_002894065.1). Taxonomy (NCBI): domain Bacteria; kingdom Pseudomonadati; phylum Pseudomonadota; class Alphaproteobacteria; order Sphingomonadales; family Sphingobiaceae; genus Sphingobium; species Sphingobium sp. SA916. Next base: position 10,036 of record NZ_LXYF01000059.1, on the reverse strand, counting down.
GTCGACGACGCCACCGGCCATGCCGTGCAGGTCGCGCTGCTGAAGGCCGCCCGCGCCAATCCCAACATCACGCTGCTGGAGGACAGGGTCGCCATCGACCTCATCACCAGCCGCCATGGCGAGCGCTATTCGGGCGACGGGCATGTATGGGGCGTCTATGCCTTCAACAGGCTGACGGACCATGTCGACGCGATCCTGGGCAAGGCGACGATCCTCTGCACCGGCGGCGCGGGCCGCACCTATCTCTTCTCCACGGCTCCCCGGGGCGCGACCGGGGACGGCATCGCCATGGCCTGGCGCGCGGGCTGCCGCGTCTCCAACATGGAGATGAACCAGTTCCACCCTACCTGCCTCTACAATCTGGAGGTCAAGAATTTCCTCATCACGGAGGCGGTTCGGGGGGAGGGCGGTCATTTGAAGCTGCCCCCGGGCGTCCCCGGGGGCGGGGAACGCTTCATGCCCCGGTTCGACCCGCGCGGCGAACTCGCCCCCCGCGACGTGGTGGCCCGCGCCATCGACCATGAGATCAAGCGGCTCGGCCTCGACTATGTCCATCTCGACATCAGCCACAAGCCGCCGGAATTCGTGCGCACCCATTTCCCGACCATCTATGCGCGCCTGCTGGATCTTGACATCGACATCACGAAGGAACCGATCCCGGTCGTCCCGGCGCAGCATTATACCTGCGGCGGCGTGGTCATCGACCTTGACGGCCGCACCGACCTGCCGGGGCTCTATGCGGCGGGCGAAGTCACCGAAAGCGGCCTGCACGGCGCCAACCGCCTCGCCTCCAATTCGCTGCTGGAATGCTTCGTCTTCGGGGAAGCCGCCGCCCGGCACATCCGCGCCCATTGGGATGAACTGCCCGCGCCGCCGCCGATCCGCCCCTGGGACGAAAGCCGCGTCACCAATTCGGACGAAGAGGTCATCGTCCAGCATAATTGGAAGGAAATCCGCCGCTTCATGTGGGACTATGTCGGCATCGTCCGCACCACCAAGCGGCTGGAGCGCGCCAAGCACCGCATCGATCTGCTGGCGAAGGAAGTGGACGAATATTACGGCCATTTCCGCGTGACGCCGGATCTCATCGAACTGCGCAACCTGCTGGAGGTCGCGCGTCTGGTCGTCCGCTCCGCCCTGCATCGCAAGGAGAGCAGGGGGCTGCACTATACGCTCGATTATCCGGCGATGCTGCCGCAGGCGGTCGATACGGTGCTGGCGCCCTGAAAGAAGCTGAAAAAAGGTGGCGCAGCGTCCATCGCGCTGCGCCATGAGTCGAGGAGTGACGCGGAGGAAGGCGTCGGATTGCTTTTACCCCTGCTGTCCCGCCGCGCCTTTGATCGGCGTCAAACCGTCTTCAGAAAATTGCCGAGGACCGCGTTGAAGCGGGCCGGCTGATCCGCCATGACGACATGGCCGCTGGGGCCGATGGGCACCAGCCGCACGCCGCGCTTGGCGGCATAGGCGGCGCGGAAGGTTCGGCCGATCTCGCCCGCCTGCGCCGCATCGCTGCCGACGGCATAGACCACCTCCATCGGCGCGGTCAGCCGCTCCAGTTGCGGCCCCAGGTCGACATTGGCGAGATCGCGCAGCGCATTGGCGATGACATCCGGATCGCTTCCCCGGGCGCCCGGCATTTCCGCCAGCATCCGCGCCAGATAGGCGCGGCCCGCCCTGGTTCCGGTGAAATATTGCCCCAGTTGATCGGCCAGGAAGCCCATGCCCTGTGCCGTGCCGCCGACCATCGCCGCCCCCTCGGGCAGCATGTCGACCACCATCAGCCGCCCCGCCAGCCCCTTCAAACCCAGCATCATCGCCAGCGTGCCGCCCATGCTGTGGCCGACGATGGCGGGCCGCTCCAGCCCCGCCGCCGCGATATAGCGGGCGATCTCGTCCGCCAAAGGCTGGACCAGCGGCCCGCTGGCATTGGCGTCCGCCGCCAGGCCGGCAAAACCCCGCACGTGGACCAGATGCCAGCGATAACCGGAAAGCGCGCCGACCACCCCGTTCCACAGCCCCGGCCCGCTCGCCAGCCCCGCGATCAGCACGACATCTCGACCGGCGCCGCGAGTCGTCACGGCAATGCGGCGCGAAGCGAAGGGCGCCGCCCACGCCCGTGCCGGCAACATGCCGCCCGCCAGCAGCGCAGTCGCCCCCCGCATCATCGTCCGTCTGTTCATCATGTGGTTCATCGGCGCTTCCTTGCAGGCCTTCGCATGAACCTCAACTGAGTTAAGGCGCGCCTCGTTCAGCCTCCTTACATCGCATTTGTGGAATCGTTCATCGCATGATTCTTGTCACCCGGCGCGGGTCTGAACCCTAATGCGAAAGGAGAGTGCGGGGATTTCGATGACCAATTTCAAGGGAGGGCGCGGCAAGCGCCCAAATGGCGGCGGCAATAGCGGCTCGGCCCGGCTCGTCCTGTTGATGGCGGCGCTTTCGGCCTGCGTCAGCGCGCCGCAGCAACCCTATGCGGCGGTCCAACAGAGGCCGCAGCCTTCCACCGCGACCTTCCCGATCAAGCCGGTCGCCAATCCGCCCAAGCCCTTCGAAGCGCTGAAGGTCGACCAAAGGGAAACGCCGCCGCCCGCTTTGGTCAGCGTGATCCGCAACCTGGGCCAGAGCTTCAACGGCAAGGTCGGCATCGCCGTGCGCCGCATCGGCAGCGACTGGACCGTTGCATGGAACGGCAATCTGCTCTTCCCGCAGCAGAGCGTTTCGAAGCTCTGGGTGTCCATGACCTTCCTCGACGCGGTCGACCGGGGCAAGATCCGCCTCAGCGACAGCACCACCATCACGAAGAAGGACCTGACCCTCTTCCACCAGCCGACCGCCGCCCTGGTCGGCAATGCCGGCTGGACCACCACCTATTCCGACCTGATGCGCCGCGCCATGACGCAGAGCGACAATACCGCCAACGACACGCTGCTGCGTGCCGTCGGCGGGCCGGAAGCGGTGCGCGGCTATCTCGCCCGGCGCTATATCAAGGATATCCGCTTCGGGCCCGGCGAGCGGCTGCTGCAATCCACCACGGCGGGCCTGGAATGGCGGCAGGATTATTCGATCGGCCGCAACTTCTATGCCGCCCGCGCCAAGCTGCCCCTATCGGTGCGGCAGAAGGCGCTGGACAATTATCTGGCCAGCCCGCCGGACGGCGCCGCGCCATCCTCCATCGTGCAGGCGCTGGCGAAGCTCAAGCAGAACGACATGCTTTCCCCGGCATCGTCGCAACTGCTGCTTTCGATCATGGGCGAGGCGAAGACGGGGCCGCAGCGGATCAAGGGCGGCGTGCCGGCGGGATGGCATTATCTGCACAAGACCGGCACGGGTCAGGAACTGGGCGCGCGTTCGACCGGGTTCAACGACATCGGCATCATGACCGCGCCCGACGGCACCAGCTATGCGGTCGCGGTGATGATCGGCAGCACGACGGAACCGATCCCGACGCGCTGGCAGTTGATGCAGGCGGTGGCGAAGGCGGTGGCGGCCAACCACGAGGCGCGGTAAGTTTTTCGCTTCCCGTCATTCCCGCGAAGGCGGCAATCCATCTCCTGACCGTGCATCAAGCACCTTCTTATGGGAGATGAGTGCCCACCTGCGCGGGAACTATGGAATAAGTCCTAATCCAGATTGGGCCGCAGCCAGCGCTCGGCCGTCTCCAGATCCACCCCGCGCCGCCCGGCATAATCCTCCAGCTGGTCGCGCCCCACCCGCGCCACGCCGAAATATTCCGCCTGCGGATGCCCGAAGTAAAAGCCGCTGACCGCCGCCGTCGGCAGCATCGCGAAGCTTTCCGTCAGCGAAATGCCCGTCGCGTGATGCGCGTCCAGCATGTCGAACAGCAGCGGCTTCAGACTATGCTCCGGACAGGCGGGATAGCCGGGCGCGGGCCGGATGCCGCGATATTGCTCCTTGATCAGCGCCTCGTTGGTAAGCTGCTCGCCCTCGGCATAGCCCCATAGCGCGGTGCGCACATAATGGTGCAGCCGCTCGGCAAAGGCCTCCGCCAGACGATCCGCCAGCGCCTTGAGCAATATGTCCGAATAATCGTCGATAGCGTTCTTGAACCGCGCCAGATGCGGCTCGATCCCGTGGATCGACACGGCGAAACCGCCCATCCAGTCGCCATCATGGCTGATGAAGTCGGCAAGGCACATATTGGCCCGGCCCTCCCGCTTGGCGATCTGCTGGCGCAGCATCGGCAGGCGGACATGCTTTTCATCCTCGACATGGACGATGATGTCGTCGCCTTCGCGGCGGCAGGGCCACAGGCCGGCCACGCCGCGCGCCGTCAGCCATTTCTCGTCCACGATGCGGTCGAGCATCTTCTGCGCATCGGTGAACAGGCTGGTCGCGCTTTCGCCCACCACCCTGTCCTCCAGGATCGCCGGATAATTGCCCGCCAGTTCCCATGCGCGGAAGAAGGGCGTCCAGTCGATATAGTTGCGCAGGTCCTTCAGATCCCAGTCCGGGAAGCGGTGGACGCCGGGCAGGCGCGGCTTGCCGGGCTTCAGGCTCTCGTCGATCTCGAAGGCATTGGCCCGCGCTTCCTCGATGCTGAGCAGCTTGCTCTGCCCCTTGCCCTCTCGGGCGGCGCGGACATGGGCATAATCATCCTTGGTCTTCTGGACGAAATCGGTCTTCTGGGTTTCGGAGACGAGCGCCGTCGCGACGCCGACCGCCCGGCTGGCGTCCAGCACATGCACCACCGGCCCGGTGAAGGCCGGATCGATGCGCAGCGCGGTATGCACTTTGGAGGTGGTCGCGCCGCCGATCAGCAGCGGCATGGTCATATCCGCGCGCTGCATTTCCGCCGCGACCGTCACCATCTCGTCCAGCGAGGGGGTGATGAGGCCGCTGAGACCGATCATGTCGGCGTCATTTTCGTTCGCCGCCTTGATGATGTCCTGCCACGGCACCATGACGCCCAGATCGATCACCTCGAAGCCGTTGCACTGAAGCACGACGCCGACGATGTTCTTGCCGATGTCGTGGACGTCGCCCTTGACCGTCGCCATCACGACCTTGCCCTTGCCCTTGGCGCCGGGCTCCTTCGCCGCCTCGATGAAGGGGAGGAGGTGGGCGACCGCCTTCTTCATGACGCGGGCGGATTTCACGACCTGCGGCAGGAACATCTTGCCCGCGCCGAACAGGTCGCCGACGACATTCATGCCGTCCATCAGCGGGCCTTCGATCACCTCGATGGGCTTTGCGGCAGCGAGGCGGGCTTCCTCCGTATCCTCGACCACATACATGTCGATGCCCTTGACCAGCGCATGTTCCAGCCGCTTGGCGACCGGCCAGCCGCGCCATTCCTGCGCTGCCTTTTCCGATGCGGCATCCTTGCCCTTGAAACTCTCCGCCAGCGCGACCAGGCGTTCGCCCGCCTCCGGATCGCTGTTCAGCAGCACATCCTCGCACGCCTTGCGCAGCGCCGGGTCGATGGCGTCGTAAACGTCGAGCTGGCCCGCATTGACGATCGCCATGTCCAGCCCCGCCGGGATGGCGTGGTAGAGGAAGACCGAATGCATCGCCCGCCGCACCGGCTCATTGCCGCGGAAGGAGAAGGAGAAGTTCGACAGGCCGCCCGAAATATGGACATGGGGGCAGCGCTTCTTGATTTCCCGGCAGGCCTCGATGAAGTCGACGCCGTAATTATTGTGCTCCTCGATCCCGGTCGCCACGGCGAAGATATTGGGGTCGAAGATGATGTCTTCGGGCGGGAAGCCGATGGTCATCAGCAGCTTGTAGGCGCGCTCGCAGATCTCGACCTTGCGCTCCTTCGTGTCCGCCTGACCGGTCTCGTCAAAGGCCATGACGACCACCGCCGCGCCATAGGCCATGCAGAGGCGGGCGTGATGGAGGAAGGCTGCCTCACCCTCCTTCATGCTGATCGAATTGACGATGGGCTTGCCCGACACGCATTTCAGGCCGGCTTCGATCACTTCCCATTTGGAACTGTCGATCATGACCGGAACGCGGGCAATGTCCGGTTCGGACGTCATCAGCTTCAGGAAGGTCGTCATCGCCTCTACGGCGTCGAGCAGGCCCTCGTCCATGTTGACGTCGACGATCTGCGCGCCGTTCTCCACCTGATCGCGGGCGATGTCGATGGCCGCGGCATAGTCGCCTGCCATGATCAGCTTCTTGAACTTGGCCGATCCGGTGACGTTGGTGCGCTCACCGATATTGACGAAAGTGGCGGTCGATTGGGTCATTCCCTGCTTCTCTTCTCTTCGTCATCCCCGCGAAGGCGGGGATCCATCTCCCAACATAGCACCAGGGGAGAAGGCAGGAGATGGATTCCCGCCTTCGCGGGAATGACGGATTTATATCTTACGCGGCAATATGCATCGGTTCGAGGCCCGCAAGCCGCGTCACCACCGGCAGCTCCGGCACCTGACGCGGCTTGTGCCCCGCCAGCGCCTTCGCCACGGCGCCGATATGCGCCGGCGTGGTGCCGCAGCAACCGCCGACCATATTGACCAGCCCCTCATCCACCCACTGGCGGATCAGGTTCGCCGTAGTCTCCGGCAGCTCATCATATTGCCCCAGTTCATTGGGCAGCCCGGCATTGGGATAGGCCAGGATCAAGGTATCCGCATTCTTGGCCAGCTCACTCAGATAAGGCCGCAGCAGATCCGCCCCGAAGGCGCAGTTCACCCCGATGGTCAGCGGCTTCAAATGCCGCAGCGAATACCAGAAGGCGTTGATCGTATGCCCGGACAGGTTGCGCCCCGACATGTCCGTGATGGTGAAGCTCAGCATCAGCGGCACCGGCCGCCCCGCCGCCGCCTCGGCCTCCCGCGCCGCCATGCCCGCCGCCTTGGCGTTCAGCGTGTCGAAGCAGGTCTCGACCAGCAGGAAGTCCACGCCGCCCTCGATCAGCGCCTCGCACTGCTCGCGATAATCGGCCTTCAGCGTATCGTAATCGACCTCGCGATAGGCCGGATCGTTGACGTCCGGAGAGATCGACAGCGTCTTGTTCGTCGGCCCGATCGACCCCGCTACAAAGCGTGGCCGCCCATCCTTCGCGCTCGCCGCCTCGCAGGCCTTGCGGGCGATCCGGGCGGCGGCGATGTTGATCTCCCGCACCAGATGTTCGCAGCCATAATCGGCCATGGCGATCTTGGTAGAGGAGAAGGTGTTGGTTTCGATCATGTCCGCACCGGCGTCGAGATAGGCGGTGTGGATGCCCTCCACGATGTCCGGCCGGGTCAGGCAGAGCAGGTCGTTATTGCCCTTCTGGTCCTTCGCCAGATCGAGCGACCCGCGATAATCCGCCTCCGTCAGCCCATGTTTCTGGATCGACGTGCCGTAGCCGCCGTCGAATATCATGATCTTCTCCGCTGCCACGGCGCGGAAGCGTTCCTCGGCGGTCATGCCGTCTTCTCCAATGTCGCCGGCCGCAGCCCGAGCAGATGGCAGATCGCATAGCTCAGTTCCGCCCGGTTGAGCGTATAGAAATGAAAGTCGCGCACCCCGCCCGCATAAAGCTTGCGGCACAGTTCCGCCGCCAGCGTCGCAGACACCAGCTGCCGTGCGGCGGGCAGGTCGTCCAGCCCCTCGAACAGCTTGCCCATCCAGCCCGGCACATCGGTGTTGCACATGGCCGACATGCGCTGGACCGCCGCGAAATTGCTGACCGGCATGATGCCCGGAATGATGTCCGCGTCGATCCCCGCCGCCGCCACCGTATCGCGGAAACGGAAGAAGGTATCCGGCTCGAAGAAGAATTGCGTGATCGCCCGCGTCGCGCCCGCATCCAGCTTGCGCTTCAGATTGTCGATGTCGCCCCGCGCGCTCAAGGCGTCGGGATGCGTCTCCGGATAGGCGGCCACCGAAATCTCGAAGGGATGGCGCTTCACCAGCCCTTCGACCAGTTCCGCCGCGCCCTTGTACCCGTCCGGATGCGCCTCGAACTTCGCGCCCGCTTCCGGCGGATCGCCGCGTAGCGCCACGATATGCCGCACGCCCGCTTCCCAATAGGCATCGGCCACCCCGTCGATCTCCGCCTTGCTCGCCGCCACGCAGGTGAGGTGCGCCGCCGCCGACAAGGGCGTTTCCTTCGCGATCCGCGCGACGGTGTTATGCGTCCGCTCCCGCGTCGACCCGCCCGCGCCGTAAGTCACCGACACGAATTTCGGCGCCAGCGGCGTCAGGGTCTGGATCGCGGACCAGAGCTGCTCCTCCATCTTCTCCGTCTTGGGCGGGAAGAATTCGAAGCTCACATTCAGGTCGCCCGCCAGATCGGCGTAAAGCGGCGCATCCAGCGCCCGCCGGGCCTCTTCGACGGAGGGAAAGCTCAAGGTCATGCGGAAAGTCGTCCTTCGATAGGCAGGAGGCGCGCGCCACGGCGGCGGCCCAGCCATAATTGCACCGTCAGTTCCTGGCCGGGCAGCACCTCCACCCGCTCCAGTTCCAGGCCCGCATCCGCGAACCAGCTTTCGATCTGCCCGTCGGAAAAGCCCAGCCGCGCATGCTGGTCGCGCAGTCTGAGTTCTTCCCGTTCATGCGCCGCGAAATCGGCGATCAGGACGCGGCCGCCCGCCGCCGTCACCCGGGCCGCTTCCTCGATCACCGCCTCGGGCGCCTGGGCATAGTGCAGCACCTGATGCAGCACCACCGTATCGGCGCTGCCCGGCTCCAGCGGCAGGGCGCTGAAATCGCCCAGCACCAGCGCATATTTGTCGCCCGCATCCTCGGGCAGCTTGGCGCGGGCCAGCCGCAGCATGTCCGGGCTGCGGTCCAGCGCCGTCACCTGTTCCGCCGACGGACCGAACAATTCGATCATTCGCCCGGTCCCGGTGCCGATGTCGAGCAGATGGCCGATCGGTTCCGCCCCCAGCAGGGCGGTCATCGCCGCCTCCACATCGCCCTCCGGCACATGCAGGGACCGGATCGCGTCCCATTCCTCGGCATGTTCGGCAAAATAGCTTTCCGCCGCCTGGGCGCGATCCGCCCGTACCGCCGCCAGCCGGGCGAGGTCGGCCTTCTGCCACAACAGCTCGCCCTCCGACGGCACGAGTTGGTCGAAAAGCGTCAGAAAGGGTCCGATTTCCGCCTCTTTGCCCAGCCGCAGGAAAACCCAATTGCCTTCCTTGCGCCGCTCCACCAGACCGGCTTCGGCCAGGATGCGGACATGGCGGGACACGCGCGGCTGGCTTTGCCCCACGACCTGCGCGATTTCGCCCACGGCCAGTTCCATGGCGCGCAGAAGATAGATGATGCGCAGCCGCGTCGGGTCGCCCAATGCCCGGAAAATGTCGATTGCTGCGCTCATGCATGGATCATATAAAGAAATCTTTATATGCGTCAATGGTCGTTCGGAACCGCGCCGTTCAACCCCTGACAGCCCCGAATCACGGGCTTGACGCATGATTGGGATTGCCATGAGTCGCCGGATTCATTACGAATCGCGGCGCAGACGCAATGGGGGGTGAACTTTTCTCCGAGAGTGGTCTGCACCGTTATTATTCTCAGAGAGGGGTTAACCCATGACCAAGTCGATTGCTCTTTCGCTCGTTCTCGCCGCGTCGCTCGGCCTGGCCGCCTGCTCGGGCGGTGCGGAAAATGCCGCCAACGCTTCGGCCAATGCCGCGGAGAACGCTTCGAACGCTGCCGACAACGCCATGAACGCCGCGCTGAACGCTGCCGACAATGCTTCGAACGCCGCTTCGAACGCTGCGAACACGGCTGGCAACGCTGCCGCGAACGCGATGTAATTCCCAAAAGGGAATTGTCTGGAATGGGCCGCGCCGGAAACGGGGCGGCCTTTTTCTTTGGCTCGCGCCGGTCGGTCGGTTCCATCAGGCTGAGCTTGCCCTGGCGTTGCAGCGACAGGATGCGTCAGAAGGCAAAAAAAGGGCCGCCCCGATGGAGCGGCCCTCTTTTCGTTCATCCTTCAACGGTGGATTAGGGCGCAGACTCATTATGCATTGCACCAGAGGCGTGTGCAGATGAGCTTGATCGCCGCCAGATAGTTGGCAGCATCCTTATCATATCGAGTGGCTATGCCCCGGAACTGCTTGATCCG
>NZ_LXYF01000058.1:0-41626 GCF_002894065.1 Sphingobium sp. SA916 | reverse complement strand
CGCGGCGGCGGGCGCCTGCGGGCCGGCGTCGGCGGGCGCCCTGACGAACTGCGCCGCCGGGCTGACCGGCCTGGCCGCTTCCGGCCCTTGATAATCCGGCCCGGCGGTGCAGGCGGCGAGCGTCAGCAGCGGGAGGATGGCCGGAGGAAGGACGGTCTGGGGGAAACGCATGGAACCAGCCTCAATGCATCGCGACCGCTTGCCCCTTGGGCAAGGGACGCAGGAACAGCACCAGCGGCAATACGGCGATGATGCCGACCGCCAGCATCGTGAAGATGTCGTTATAGGTCATCACCAGCGCTTCCCGCTGGATCGTGCCTGCCAGCGATCGAAGCGCGGCGTCCTGCCCGCCCAGCGAATGGGCGAGGCCGCCGATATAATCCTGCACCTGCCCGCTATTGGCGCTCAGGCTTTCCTCCATGCGGCGGCTGTGCAGCCAGCTTCGCTGGTCCTGGATGGTGGCGATGCCCGCCAGCGCCAGCGATCCGCCCAGATTGCGGACGGCGTTGAACAGCCCGGCGGCATCGCCCGCATCCTCGCGCGGGACCGATGCGATGGCCGCCTGGTTGAGGAACAGGAAACCGAATACGCTGCCCACGCCGCGCAGCAATTGCGACTCGACGAAATCATGGCCTACCGCCTGATTGGTCAGCACCGTGTCGACCCAGCAGCTCGTCGCCATGACGAGCAGCCCGGCGCCCACCGCGATGCGGATGTCGAGGTGCCGGATCAGCAGGGGCGTGAGCGGCATCAGCATCAGGCTCGGAATGCCGGACAGCAGGACGATGCGGCCCGATTGCAGCGCGTCATAGCCGGCGATCGCCGCCAGGAACTGCGGAATGACGAAGGCGGTGCCGTACAGCATCATGCCGATCACCAGCCCCATCAGCGCAACGGCCCCGAATTGCCGGTCGAGCAGCAGCTTCAGCCGGATGACGGGCCTTTTCGCGAAATATTGTCCGGCGAACAGCAGGATGAAGCCGATGCCGGAGATGACCGACATCAGGACGATCTCGCTGCTCTGGAACCATTGTTCCCGCTGCCCCTCCTCCAGCACGATGGTAAGGCCGCCCAGGCCCAGCGCCATGCCCGCGATGCCCAGCCAGTCGGCCTGCCGGAATTCGCTGAGGCGCGGCTTTTGATGCGGCATCGTCACCAGCAGCAGGGTGATCAGCACGATGCCCACGGGCAGGTTCAGGAAGAAGGCGTAGTGCCAGCTTATATTCTCCGTCAGCCATCCGCCGACCAGCGGGCCGAGCACCGGCCCAAGAATGGCGGTGACGCCGAACAGCGCATTGCCGATCGGCTGCTGCGAACGGGGAAGGCGCGTGGCGATGATGGTCATCGCCGTGGGGATCAGCGCGCCGCCGGTAAAGCCCTGGCCGACGCGGCCGATGACCATGGTGGTAAGGTCGCCGGCCACGCCGCACAGCATCGAAAAACCGGTGAACAGAAAGGCGGCGGCGAGCAGCAGGGTGCGCAGCCCCAGCAGCCGTTCCAGCCAGGCCGCCAGCGGAATGACGATGATCTCCGCGACCAGATAGGATGTCGCGATCCAGGTGCCCTCCGTGCCGCTGGCGCCGATCTCGCCCTGGATCGTGGGCAGCGCTGAATTGACGATGGAAATGTCCAGCGTCGCCATCATCGCGCCCAGGCTTCCCGCGATGACGGCCAGCCACGCGGCGGTGTCGGCGCGTTCGGGAAGGGGCGGCGCGGCCGGAGCGGCGGTGGCGTTCATCGGCCGATCCGGGCGTTATGCCGCTCCTGCTCCCGGCGGATCTGCGCGGCGGCGTTCCGGGCCGAACGGGTGTCGACGGACACTTCGACGGACATGCCGGGGACCAGCAGCTTCCGGGTTTCGGGGCCGGCGCTGACGGCGATGCGCACCGGGATGCGCTGGACGATCTTGGTGAAATTGCCGGTGGCGTTCTGCGGCGGCAGGACCGAAAACTGGGCGCCGGTGCCGGGCGCGATGCTGGCGACCCGTCCGGGCAGCTCGATCCCGGGCAGCGCATCCACCGCGATCGTCACCGGCTGGCCGACGCGCATCAGGCCCAGTTGCGTTTCCTTGAAATTCGCCTCGACATAGAGGCTGGCCTTGGGAACCAGCGTCATCAGCCGGCTGGCGGCCTGAACGAACTGGCCCTGCCTGACGCTCCTGTCACCGATCCGCCCGTCGACCGCCGCCCGCAATATCGTCGCCTCCACATTGGTGCTGGCGGCCGAAAGCTGCGCACGCGCGGCCTCGCCCTGCGCTTCCGCCTGCCGCACCTGTGTCTGCAGGGTGGCGATCCGCTTCTGCGCGCTGGTCAGTGTCGCCCTGGCCGCCGCGGCCCTCGCCCGCGCCTGGGTCGCCTGGTTCTGAAGCTCCGACAGGCGCTCGCGGGTCTCCGCACCGCTGGCCGCCAGCGGGCGATAGCGCTCCACCTCGCGCGCGGCGAAGGTGGCATTGGCGTTGGCGGCGTTCAGATCGGCCTCGGCCTGCGCGACGGCGGCGCGTTGCTCAGCAATCTGGGCGACGACCCCGGCCGCATTGGCCTTGGCCACGTCGATCTGCGCCACGGACTGGGCCGCCTGCGCCCGGTAATCGCGCGGATCGATCTGAACCAGCGGCTGGCCGGCCTTCACATCCTGGTTCTCATCGACGAAGACGCGGTCGACATAGCCGGACACCTTGGGCGCGACGGTGATCGAATCGGCCTGGATATAGGCGTCGTTGGTCGATTCCTGATATTTGCCGAAGGTTTCGAAGCGGATGAGCCACAGCACGCCGCCGCCGATCAGCGCCAGCGCCACGAGCAGCAGGATCAGGCGTGCACGCGGGCTTCTGAGCGCGGAGGAGCGGCTCTGGCCCGAGTCGTCGCCATGGGGGGGAGAAGAAGCCACTGTCTCAGAACTCATCGATGGAACCCGCAGATCGCAATACCGTCCCCTATGCTCGCGCTTGCACCATAGCGCAATACCATTTATTGAGGTTCCTCATGAATGGCGCCGACGAACAGCTACTGACCGACCTGTTTCGGGTCATCACATTGATCCGCAGATCGTTCGACCGCGCGATGACGGAACAGGGCGCATCGCTCGCCCAGACCAAGATATTGATGTGCATAAAGGCGCAGCTGGGAACGGCGCGCGCCGCCGACATTGCCGAGATCATGAATCTCGCGCCGCGCACGGTGACGGAGGCGCTGGACGGGCTGGAGCGCGAGGGCCTGATCCAGCGGGTGCCGGACAGGGACGATCGGCGGGTGAAGCGGCTGGCCATCACTCCGGCCGGAGAGGCGGCGGTCGCCGTGACGGAGCCTCTCCGCCTGCAACTGGGGGGAAAGCTTTTGAAGGCGCTGAACCCTTCGGAACGGCGGCATTTCCATGCTGCGCTGCAAAAATTATTGCAGGGACTGGACGACGCCTGACCTTTTGATTCGCGCGATATTCTCTGTTATCATCGCCCCGCCCGACCGGCATAAGCCCGGCGGCAAGGGAGAGTGCGATGGAGCGTATGCATTACAGCATGTGCCAATGCAGCGTCGGGTTGCTGAGCCTGTGCAGCGCGTCAGCCCTGGCGTTGACCGGCACGCTTTATATCCTCCTCCACTGACGGCCCGCGGGCAATCGTCCGGAACGACGCGCCGCGGGGTCGAATGCGGCGCGCCCTGAATATCAATCCTTTTCCACCTGGCCCACATCCCGCACCGCGCCGCGCGCCGCATTGGTGGTGAGCGCCGCATAGGCCCGCAGGGCGGGCGACACATGGCGCTTGCGGCCGAACGGCTTCCACGCCTTCGCGCCGCGCGCCTCCATTTCCGCCTTGCGGGCGGCGATGACGGCGTCGTCCAGGTCCAGCCTGATCACGCGATTGGGAATGTCGATGAGGATGGGGTCGCCGGTCGCGATCAGCGCGATCAGCCCGCCTTCCGCCGCTTCGGGCGACACATGGCCGATGGAAAGGCCCGAAGTGCCGCCGGAAAAGCGCCCGTCGGTGATCAGGGCGCAGGCCTTGCCCAGCCCCTTCGACTTCAGATAGCTGGTCGGGTAGAGCATTTCCTGCATGCCCGGCCCGCCCTTGGGCCCTTCATAGCGGATGACGACGACATCGCCCGCCTTCACTTCATTGCCCAGGATGCCGGCGACCGCAGCGTCCTGGCTTTCATAGACCCGTGCCGTGCCGTGGAAGGTCAGGATGGATTCGTCCACCCCGGCCGTCTTCACGATGCAGCCTTCGGGCGCGATATTGCCGAACAGCACGGCCAGCCCGCCATCCTTAGAAAAGGGATGCGCCGCGCTGCGGATGACGCCGGTCTCGCGGTCGGTGTCCAGTTCCTCCCAACGGGCGTTCTGGCTGAACGCCTGGGTGGTGCGGACGCCGCCGGGCGCGGCGCGGAAGAAGTTGCGGACCTCCTCGCTATTGGTGCGGCCGATGTCCCAGCGGTTGAGCGCGTCGCCCAGCGTCGGCGCATGGACGGTCGGCAGGCTGGCGTCGACCAGCCCGGCGCGCTCCAGCTCGCCCAGGATTGCCATGATGCCGCCCGCGCGATGGACGTCCTCCATATGCACGTCATTCTTGGCCGGCGCGACCTTGCAGAGGCAGGGAACGCGCCGTGACAGACGGTCGATGTCGGCCATGGTGAAATCCACCCCGCCCTCATAGGCGGCGGCGAGCAGGTGAAGCACCGTATTGGTCGACCCGCCCATGGCGATGTCCAGGCTCATCGCGTTCTCGAACGCGGCGAAGGTGGCGATGTTGCGGGGCAGGGCCGATGCGTCGTCCTGTTCGTACCAGCGCTTGGCGAGGTCGACGATGGTGCGGCCCGCCTCCAGGAACAGCTTTTCGCGGTCGGCATGGGTGGCCAGCGTCGATCCGTTGCCCGGCAGCGACAGCCCCAGCGCTTCGGTCAGGCAGTTCATCGAATTGGCGGTGAACATGCCGGAGCAGGAACCGCAGGTCGGGCAGGCGGACCGCTCGATGACCTTCACTTCCTCGTCGGTATAGCTGTCGTCCGCCGCGACGACCATGGCGTCGACCAGGTCCAGCGCGACGGTCTTGCCGCGCAGCTCGGTCTTGCCGGCCTCCATCGGACCGCCCGAAACGAAGATGGTCGGGATGTTGAGGCGCATCGCGGCCATCAGCATGCCGGGCGTGATCTTGTCGCAGTTGGAAATGCACACTAGCGCGTCGGCGGTATGGGCGTTCACCATATATTCGACGCTGTCCGCGATCAGGTCGCGGCTGGGCAGCGAATAGAGCATGCCGTCATGGCCCATGGCGATGCCGTCATCGACCGCGATGGTGTTGAATTCCTTGGCGACGCCGCCCGCCGCCTCGATCTCCCGCGCGACGAGCTGGCCCAGATCTTTGAGGTGCACATGCCCCGGCACGAACTGGGTGAAGCTGTTCGCGATGGCGATGATGGGCTTGCCGAAATCCTCGTCCCTCATGCCGGTGGCGCGCCAAAGGCCGCGGGCGCCCGCCATGTTGCGGCCATGGGTGCTGGTGCGTGAACGATAATGCGGCATGGGTCTGTCCTCGGTTCCTGTCCGGCCGCCTTACGCCTTCGCGGACAGGTTGTGAAATATATTGCAGCCGCGCTATAAGGTCGCAGGATGACTGACTGACATGGACCTTCGCCAGCTCAACCATTTCCTCGCCGTGGCGGAGGAACTGCATTTCGGCCGCGCCGCCGAACGGCTGGGCATGACCCAGCCGCCGCTCAGCCAGTCGATCATGGCGCTGGAGCGGGAACTGGGCGCGCCTCTCTTCACCCGGACCAAGCGGCAGGTGGCGCTCACCCCCTTTGGACGGCAATGGCTGGAGCATGTCCGGCCCGCCGTGGGGGCCGTGGCCGACCTCGCTGCCGTGGCGCGGCGCCTGCAGGCCGGGACGGTCGGGCGGATTGTCCTCTCCTTCGTCAGTTCGGCGGACTACAGCATCCTGCCCACGTTGGTGCGGCGCTATGCCCATGCTTTCCCCAGGGTGGACATGACGCTGGTGGAAGCGACCAGCGACGTGCAGGTGGAGGCGCTGGTGGAAGGGCGGACCGACGCCGGGCTGCTGATCCCGCCCGCATCCGGCCTGCCCGCGGCCATCGATTATCGCCCGTTGCTGCGCGAGCCGCTGGTGGCCGCCGTGCCGGAGAATTGGGTGAAGGACGGCCGCCTGCTGGTGGAGGACGGCAGGCTGGCCGGGGAGGGCTGGCTCGACCAGCCGCTGCTGCTCTTCCCGCGTCACGTCGCGCCCACCTTCCACGATCTTGTCATCGACCATTATCGGGCCCAGGGGCGGGAGCCGCACGTGCGCCAGCGGGCGATCCAGATGCAGACGATCATCAGCCTCGTCTCCGCCGACATGGGATTGGCGTTGGTCCCCGCCTCGCTACGCAACCTCGCGCGCACGGGCGTGCGCTATCTGCCGCTGGCCGGCCTTGCCCCCATGCTGGAAACCGGCCTGGCGTGGCGCCGGTCGGACGAGGCGCCGACGCTGCGCGCCCTGCTGGGCATCGCCCTCGACATGGCCGGGGGCTGATCGCCTTATCGGACGACCGCGCGCGTATAGAGGTGCCAGGTGGCATAGCCCAGCACGGGCAGCACCACCGCCAGCCCCACCAGCGCGGGCAGGGCGCCCAGCACCAGCAGCGCGACCACGATCAGGCCCCAGGCCGCGACCGTCACCGGATTATGCCATGCCACGCGGCAGGATGTGCGCACCGCGACGCCCCAACTGACCGGCTTGTCCACCGCCATGGGGAAGGAGACGACGCTGACCGCCAGCGTCAGCAGCGCGAAGCCGAAGCCGACCAGATTGCCGAGCACGATCATCTGCCAGCCCTGCGACGTGCCGAATATGGCCGACAGGAAAGCGCCCACGGAGGATGTCGAGCCGGGCACATTTTCCAGCGTCGCATGATAGATGAACCAGGCCGTCGCCATCCACGCCATGAACAGCAGCGCCAGCACGCAGGTCAGGTCGAACAGGGCGGACCCGCCCGGCTTGCGGATCACGTCCAGGAAATGGCGCCAGCGCGCGTCCAGCCCGGCCTCCCGCCGCCGCGCCAGTTCGTAGAAACCGCTGGCGAAGGCCGGCCCCAGCAGGATCGCGCCCGCCACCAGCGGAAAGATCAGCGGCAGGATCGACATCCGGCTGGCCGACATGATCGCGAGCGCGACGATGATCGGATAGATGAAGCCGATGAACACCAGATCGCCCCTTTTGGCGAGGAAATCGTCCCACCCCTGACGCAGGGCGACGCGCAGGTCGTCGAACGTGATGGTGCGGATGGAAATATCTTGCCCGGCGGACGCCGCCTGGGACGGGTGAGCCATTGCCATGGTTCGCTCTCCTGACCGAAAGCCATGAAGCTCCTGTTCTTATATGTCCTCTGTCGGGACATGCGCGCTTTTCCGGGGCGAGCATCTCTCGGCATGAGGGAGCGCCTCATGGCCAATGGCGGCATCCTACACCCGGAACAGGGCGCCCGCCAGCCCTTTGATGCCCCCCGCGGCTTCGCCTGTCGCGCCACTGCTGGATGATGCGCCTCCGGCATGTTTCTCAGTTATTGTGAATGTTATTTCGTTCAGCGATTTTTCGACGGTCCGCTTCTGCGAACAGAACGACAGACCTGCGTCACGCGGGCAATCGGGAGGGATGACATGCGCGTTGCGTCGACCAGACTTGCCCTGCTTTCAGGTATCGCCTTCGCCGCCATGGCTCCGCCGGGTCCATCCTTCGCGCAGCAGCAAGGTGCGGCGGCCCCGGCGGATGGCGCTTCGGAACCGCCGGACGCCGCCCCGGCCGGCTCCCCGATCCCGGCCCCATCCTCGCCTCCCGCGCCGTCCGATCCACCGGTGGAGGCCGACATCGTCGTTTCCGGTTCGCGCATCGTGCGGGACGGCTTCAACGCCCCCACGCCCATTTCCGTGATCGGTGCGGAGCAGGTGCAGAACCGCGCCGCGATCAGCATCGGCTCGGTGCTGCAGGAGGCGCCCGCCTTCCGCCCCAGCCAGAACCCGTCGGCGGCGCGCACCTTCACCAATAGCGGCTATTATGCCGACCTGCGCGGGCTGGACGCCAACCGCACCCTCGTCCTGGTCGACGGCCATCGCTTCGTGCCGACGTCCAATGTCGGCACCGTCGACCTCAGCCTCATCCCCACCTTCCTGGTCGAACGCGCCGAGGTGGTGACCGGCGGCGCGTCCGCCGCATGGGGCTCCGACGCCGTGGCCGGCGTCGTCAACATCATCCTCGACCACAAGCTGACCGGGCTTCGCGGCGAAGCGCAGGCCGGCATCTCGGAGGAAGGCGACGGCTATAACATGAAGGTCGCTCTCGGCGGCGGGACAAGCTTTGCCGACGGCGCGGGCCATATCATCCTGGGCGCGGAATATTCCTATGACGAGGGGGTGGGCGACAATTACACGCGCGACTGGGGGCGGGAGGAATGGTGGTTCGTCACCAATCCCAATTTCGCCACCAACGGCCAGCCCGCGCGCATCTGGACGAAGAACGTCCACTACGCCTCCCAGACGCCCGGCGGCCTGATCGCCACCGGACCGTTGCGCGGCACCGCCTTCGCGCCGGACGGCACCCCCTTCCAGTTCAACTTCGGGGAAGTATGGGGCGACGACCAGATCGGCGGCGACGGGTACGGCATCGGTTCCTGGACCGGCGTCAACATCAGGCAGCCGCATGAGCGCGTCGTCGCCATGGGCCGGGTCAGCTTCGAAAGCGGCGACACCAGCTTCTTCGCGGAGGGCAACTACGCCCATGTCGACTGGACCGTGCCCAGCATCGGCACGCGCAATTTCGGCACTCAGTCGCCCAGCACCAGCGCCTTTTCCCCCATCGTCGTCAGCGCCGACAATCCCTTCATCCCGGCGGCGACGCGGGCGGCGATCGACAATTACAATGCGACGCGGCCGGCCGGCGCGCCGGCGCTCACCAGCTTCCAGCTCGGCCGGTTCGGGACCGAGAATTTCCAGCAGATCGTCAGCAAGGCGAATGAGACCGCCCGCGGCCTGATCGGCGCCGAAGGCTCCTTCGGCGGCATCAAATGGGACGTCTATGCGCAATATGGCCAGAACCGGTTCATCCGCGGCGTCATCGGCCAGCGGATCGAGGCGAACTGGCGCCGCGCCATCGATGTGGTGAACGTGACGCAGAACGGCGTTTCCATCCCCGTCTGCCGCGACCTGCTCAGCCCCAACGCCGCCATCCGCAACGCGGCGGCGGGCTGCGTGCCCTATAATATCTTCGGCACCGGCACGGCCAGCGACGCGGCCAAGGCTTATGTGACCGGCCTCTCGCTCCAGCATCAGAAGACGACCCAGACGGTCGTCGCCGGCAATCTCCAGGCGGAACCCTTCTCGACCTGGGCGGGCCCCGTGTCCATCGCGACCGGCATCGAATATCGCCGGGAGACATTGCTCTCCATCCCCAGCCCGCTGGAGGCGGCCCGCGCCTTTTCCAGCGCCAACTCCGCCTTCGTGGACGGATCGTTCGACGTGAAGGAAGGCTATGTGGAGCTGCTCGTTCCGCTGGCGGCGGACAGGCCATTCTTCCGCCATCTGGATGTCAACGCCGCCGCCCGCTACGCCGATTATAGCGGCGCGGGCAGCGTGTGGACCTGGAAGGCGGGCGTGAACTGGTCGATCACCGATGAATTCCGCGTCCGCGCCACCCGCTCGCGCGATGTCCGCGCCCCCAATCTCACCGAAATGTTCACGCCGGAAAGGAATCAGAACGCGCGCATCATCGACCCGGTCACCAATACGGCCTATACGGTGCGCACCTTCTCCGTCGGCAACAGGAACCTGGAACCCGAAGTCGCCAATTCGCTGACGGCGGGGTTCGTCTATCAGCCGCAATGGGCATCGGGCCTGCAATTGTCGGTCGACTATTATGACATCGACATAGACGGCGTCATCAACACCTCCGTCGCGCAGGTCGTCCTCGACTCCTGCGTCGCGGGCGACGCCAGCCGCTGCGCCTTCATCACCCGCCCCGTCGCCAACGGTCCGATCACGGAGATGGTGACGCCCTATCTGAACCTCAACCGGTTCCAGACCAGCGGCGTCGACATCGAACTGTCCTATCGCATGCCCCTCGGCGCGGGCAATCTCAGCACGCGGCTGCTCGCCACCTATGTCTGGGACTACAGGCTGACGGACACGACCGGGGCCATCGATCGTTCCGGACAGAATGGAACGCCCGTCAATGGCGGCACGGTCGGCATGGTGGACCTGACGATGAACGCGACCATCGCCTATGACACCGACGATTTCGGCGTGAACCTCCAGGCGCGCTACATCAACGACGGCAAGATCGACACCGCCGCCGTGCCGGGGACGGCGACCAGCCTCAACATCAACAGGATTCCCAGCCGCATCTACTTCAATCTGGGCGGAAAGCTTGTCCTGACCCGCAGCGAGGACAACGACAGGAAGGTGGAACTGTTCGGGACGATCGACAATCTGCTCGACACCGATCCGCCATTCCCTTCCTTCGACGGGACCTATTATGACCTGGTGGGTCGTGCCTATCGGCTCGGCGTGCGCTTCCGCTATTGACGCCCTTGGGGGAGAATGACGATGCGCGGTAACAAGGCGGCTCTGGCCGCAGCCATGGCGGCCCTGGCGTTTTGCGGATGCGCCGCCGCACCGTCGGCGGCGGTCAATGCCCCAACGGCTCCGGCCGAACCGCTTTCCGTCTTCGGCCATCGATCCGTGCTGGAGTTCGGGCCGGCTCTGCTGGCGGCGAAGAATGCGCCGCCCGGAACCGTCGTCACCGCCAGCGGCGGGGTTCCCAACCTCTGGGCGGCGCCCGACCCCGCGCTCGCCGCTTCGGTCGGCGGGCATGCGGAGGGCGCGCCGCCGCCGCCCAATCCCGGCATGGCCGATCTCGCCGGCAATGCCGAAACGCAGACGCTGCGCATGTCGCTGAAGCATCCCGACGTCCGCATCGTCGTCACCACGACGGAAGGCCTGTACCGCATCGTCGCCCGGCGCTCCTCCGGCATCGCCTCCGTCGCGGACCTGAAGGGAAAGCGGATCGCGGTGTTCGTCAACACCTCCGCCGCCTTCTACCTCCACAGGCTGCTGAAGGGCGCGGGGCTGGGCGAGGCGGACGTCACCATCGTTCCCCTGACCGCCAGGGCCGGTGCGGACGCGGTGATCAAGGGCGCTGTCGACGCGCTGTCGACCTGGGAACCCGAAGCGGAACGCGCGGCTCTCGCGCTGGGGGACAATGGCCTCAGCATCCAGCCCAAGGGCGCCTATCGCGAAATATACAGCCTGAACGCCAGGGCCGGGACGCTCCGCGATCCGGCGAAGCGGAAACAGGTCGTCGCCTTCCTGCGCGAACTGCTGGCCGGCTGCCGCAAGGCGGAGGAAGATCCCGGCGAAATGCAGGCCATGCTGGCGGAACGGACCGGCCAGAATCTCGAACTCATTCGCCAGTCATGGCATCATCACCGCTTTCCCTGCGCGCTTCCCGACGACCTGCTGGACGTGATGGTGGAGGAGGAGCAGTGGCTCGCGAAGATCGATGGCCGCCCGCCGCGCGACCGCGCAACGCTTTCCCGGCTGATCGACCCCAGCCTGTTGCGGGAGGCGCGGGCGCGCTGAGCGGCAGCGCCCGCGTTCCGCCCTCAGGACGCCGGTTCGGCGTCCAGCCGGACCACCCCCGCCACGCCGTCGCGCGCCAGGGGATAGCGGCTCAGCACCAGCGGATCATGGCCGGGAATGATGTGGTTTTCCGAACTCGCCAGTTCCCGCATCCTGTCGAAGCCGAACAGCATGTCGGTCATGCTGTCGAAGGAGGGGAAGGGCCGCGCCTGCTCGAAATTGGCGTAGAGATGCGCGGCGTCGGAACCGAGCACCACCCAGCCGCGCCGGGTCTTCACCCGCACCACCTGCAATCCGCGCGTATGCCCGCCGACCCGGTGCAGGGTCAGGCCCGGCGCCAGTTCGCTGTCGCCATCGTGGAATTGCAGGCGGCCGTCGAACAGCCGCCCGATCATCGCCTGCACGTCGCCGGGCTCATAGGCGTGGCGCAACGGCTCGTGGCACATGCAGCGGCCGGTGCAATAGGCCATTTCCGCATCCTGCACATGGTACCGCGCCTGCGGGAACATCGCATGATTGCCCGCATGATCGAAATGCATGTGGGAAATGATGACGTCGCTGACCGCGGCGGCGTCGATGCCGATGGTCTTCAGCCCTTCGTTGACGGGCCGCACCAACTGCCGGTTGCGCTTGATCCCCATGGCCGCGTCGAAACCGGTGTCGAGTATATAGGTGCCGTGGTCGCCCACCATCGCCCAGACGAAATAGTCGAGCGGCATCGGCCGGTCGTGCGGATCGCCGCCGACGAAATTGGCCGATGCGGTGCGATCGTGATGGCCGTACTGGACGGCATAGACCTGATAGCAATCCTCCAACGACTTCCCTCCCAAATCTCGCGTCAGGCGTTCAGCCGATCTCGACGCCGGCCCATTGCTCCACGACCCGCGCCATCATCGTGAAGTCGGCATCCGCGCCGAACTGCGCCGCCGTGATGTCCAGCATCGTCTTGGCCAGATTGCCCAGCATCATGGGTACGCCCAATGCCTGCGCTTCGTCCAGGCAAAGGCGGACGTCCTTCAGCGACAGGCCGGTCGCGAAGCCGAAGTCGAATGTGCGCGGGACGACGGCGCGGGGAAACTTGTCCCGGGTGGCGCTGTTCTGCCCGCTCGACATGTTGAGCACGTCCAGCATCACATGCGGGTCCAGCCCCGCCTTGACCCCCATCGCCATCCCCTCCGACGTCGCGGCCAGCGCCACCACCGACATGATGTTGTTGATGAGCTTCATCGTCTGCGCCTGACCGGGCTGCATGCCGACCGGGATCACCTTGCCGAAATGGGAAAGCAGGGGCGCGACCTCCTCCTGCACGGCTGCCGGCGCGGCCAGCATCAGCGTCAGCTTGCCCGCCAGCGCCCCGGCGCGCCCGCCGCTGACCGGCGCGTCGGCGAACGACCTGCCATGCTGCGCCAGCAGGCCCGCCGCCTCGGCAGAGGCGCGCGAACCGATGGTCGACAGGTCGACCACGATCCCGACCCTCGTCCCCGCCAGCTCGGCCGCCACTTGCCGGACGATCTGGGGGGAAGGAAGGCTGGTGAACACCATGTCGGCCCGGTTGCCGACCTCCTCCACGCTGTCGCCGGCCAGGCCGCCCGCCGCCGCGAAAGCCGCCCGCGCCGAAGGATTGACGTCATAGGCGATCACCGCATGGCCGTTTTCCAGCAGCCGGGGCGCCATGGCGCTTCCCATGCTGCCAAGGCCGATAAATCCCACATTCCGGCTCTGCGTCATCGACTGCTCCTCAAACATCGCCCTGCCGCTGGCATCAGCGGGCCATCCATCCGCCCTCGATCGGCAATATGGCCCCATTCATATCCGTTCCGGCGGGGCCGCACAGCAGCAGCAGCACCTCCGCGACGCTGTCGACATCGACGAACCGGCCGCTGGGCTGCTTCCCGTCCAGGAAGCGCGTCTCCGCCTCCGGCCGCGTCAGCCCTTCCTCGATCATCATCCGCTCCAGCCGGTCGGACCAGAGGGGCGTCAGCACCGACCCGGGCATCAATGCATGGCAGGTGATCGGACTGCCCGCCGTCTCCAGCGCGGTGGCGCGCGTCAGTCCCTGGATCGCGGTCTTGGTCGTCACATAGTCCACCCGGTTGACGGTGCCCCGATAGCCATAGACCGACGTCATGTTGAACACCCGTCCATATTGCGCCTCCCTCATCTTCGGCAGGACCATCTGCGTCGCAAGGAAGGCGGCGGTCACGTTGACGGCCAGCGCCTCGGTCCATTTGTCGATGGGGAAATCCTCGATCCGCGCGAAATGCCGGACGACGGCGTTGTTGATCAGGATATGGACCGGACCCAGCGTCCGCTCGGTATGGTCGACAAGGTCCCGCACGGCCGACGCCTGGCGCAGGTCGGCGCGGCAATAGACGGCGCGCACGCCATAATCCCGCTCGATCGCCTCGCCCAGGCAGGCGGCTTCCTCCGGATCTTCCAGCCCGTGCAGCATGACGTTCGCGCCGGCCGACGCCAGCTTGCGCGCCATGGCCTGGCCCAGCCCCCCGACCGATCCCGTGACCAGCGCATTGCGGCCGGCGAGTCTTCCTGCGTCATTCATGGTCCGTCACCGTCAGTTCGGTAAAGCGCGACACGTCTTCGCACCGGTCCAGCGCCAGTGCGGCGTCGACAAGGCGCCGGGCCTGCGCTGCGGTCAGCGTTCCCGCCACATTCTCGTTGAACTTCGCCACGATCTCATCGGTGGTCATCGGATTTTCCGACGATCCGCGATTATGTTCCTCGATCTCCTCAAGGACGGTGCCGTCGGTCAGTTCCACGGAAATCACCCCCTTGAACTGCTCCGGGCCGGGGAGGGACCCGTCGACCCGATATTCGACCCGCCGCGCCAGGGAGAGAATGGCCTCGTCGCGTAGATATTCCGGCTGATAGGCGTCCTTCCCCAGCCTGCCCCGCACCAGCGCCTCCGCCAGCGTATATTGCAGGCTGACCCGCCCGTGCGAATCGGTCAGCGGATGCAGCTTCTCGCCCTGCGGCTCGCACACGATGCCGACGATATAGGGCGCGACATCGCACCTTATGGCGCGGATGCGCTCTGCCGACAGGCCGTGACGCTCGCGCAGCCGCAGCAGCGCGCTGACATAGGGATGGATGACATGGGCGGCGGGAAAGGGCTTGAAGGAGGCGTTCCGGCTTTCCCATTCCTCGCCCAGCGCATCGGTCAGCCGGCGCCAGTCGGGTGTCACGGCCTCGTCCTGAAGATGCGACGCATAGAGGCCGAAGCGCCCCTCCAGCACCTCGGCGGGACCGGTGACGCCGGCCTCAGCCAGTGTCGCCGCGGCGATCCCGCTCTGCGCGGCCCAGCCGGGGTGCAGGAATTTGGACTGGGTGCCGTCCACCCAGCATTGGATCAGCCCCGCGGCGAAGCTGCCGGTGATCCCGGCGGCGCGGATCATCGCATCCTCCTCCAGCGCCAGCATCTTTCCCGCAAGCCAGCTCACGCCGAACGGCGCGAACAGGCCGGAGGGGTGGAATCCCCGTTTGTGGAACTGACCCGGCGCCAGGCTGCCGACGCGGCAACTGATCTCGTTGCCGATGGCTATGGCCAGGATCGCGTCGCGCCCGCCGCAGCGCAGGCGGTCGCCCAGCGCCAGCGCCGCCGCGACGGCCGGGCTGCTCATGTGCACGATCGATTCATTATGGGTGTCGTCATATTCCAGCGCCTGCGACAGCGCGCCGTTGGCGAAGGCCGCGCCCGACACGCTCGACCGCGCCGCCCCGCCCCAGATGCGGGCCTCCGTTCCGGGATGCAGGCCGGCGGTGGCGCTGCGCACCGACATGCCGAACGGGCGCTGGCTGCCCGCGATGGAAAGCCCCACCACGTCGATGACGCGCAGCATGGTCGCGGTCACAACATCGTCGGGCAGATCATCGAACCGCATTTGCCTAACCCAGGCCGACAGTTTTTGCGAAGCGGCTATCACCCCTCGGACCCCTCCAGATCGTTATTGAAGATACCGGTATCACGATTGGGATACGCCGCGAACCCGCATGGCACAAGTCCCAATTTTCCTGGGCGGCAGGTTCGGCCCGGTTTTCGGTCGGGCGGGGCCAGGCGCGCAACGGCCCTCCGCGCTACGCCTGTCCCGCGCTCCAGGGCATTCTCAGCGTCGCAGATTCCAGTTGGTCACGGCTTCATCGTCGATCTCCGCACCGCTGACGGCCGCCACTCTCGCGAGCATCATATAGGTGCAGGTGATGAAGAGGATCTCGAACAGGGTGGGCAGGCCGAAATATTCCTGCATGGCCGCCAGACTCCTGTCCGAAGGGGAAACGTCCGACACCAGCTCGCTGACGAAATCGCACAGGCATTGCTCCTCCGCCGCGAAGACGCTGAAGTCGCCGCTTTCCAGCCCCTGCCTCTCCCGCTCCGTCAGGCCCAGCGCGGCGGCAATGCTTTCATGATGATAGATCTCATAGTCGGAACGCGACAGATAGGCGACGCGCAGGATGATCAGCTCGCGCTGGCGTGGCGTGATGCTGATGTCGAAGATGGCGGCGCGGCCCAGTGCGCGCTGCGGCGCCCAGAAGGGGTCGGGAGCATGCATGGCCATGCGCGATATGTTCAGCACGCGACCGAACGCCCCGGACAGCACTTCGCGCTTCGTTTCCGACAGGCCGGCGGGGTCTGGATAAGGAATGCGTGTCACGAAATCTCCTGTTTCCGGGTCCTGCCGGCGCTTGCGGACAGGGCAGCCAAGAACGGCACGGCATTTAGCGGATTTCGCGCAATTCCAGCACATCGGGAAAGCATTGGCTATCCAATAACATTATGCTGAAGCGACGGCATATGGCATTCTTCGCGAACTTTGGCCCTAGCTAAACCGAACCATCCTATGGTACCGGTATCTCATAAAGATTCAATGAGGATGGTGAAAAGGATCGGGAGCGGCCGCCTTCCCAATGGCTGCGCAACGCCTTTCCAGCGCCGCTTCAAGCGCCAATCATGATCGAGAAGGGTGTTTCCATGTCCGACAATCTCTTTACGCTGCTGGGGCGCAAGGCATTGGTCGTGGGATGCGACAGCGGCATAGGATTGGCCTGCGCCCGCGCCATCGCGGCAGCCGGCGCCAGCCTGGTCATGTCCGGGCTGGAAAAGGAGAGGGGGGAGGCATTGGCCCGTGAAATCGCGTCGGACAGCGGGCAATCCGTTCATTATCGCGCCGTGGACGTCCGCGATGAGGCAAGCGTCGAAGCCCTGGTGGCAGCCGCGACCGGGATCATGGATGGCCTGGACATCGCGATGAACAACGCCGGCATCCCCGGCCCGGCGGCGGCCATTCAGGATCTGGCGGCGCGCGATTTCGACAATCTGTTCGCGATCAACGTGCGCGGCGCCTGGCTGAGCATGAAATATGAGATTCCGGCTATGCTGGCGGCGGGGCAGGGGGGCTCCATCATCAACCTCGCCTCGACCGCCGCGCTCTCCGGCCTCGCCTATGTCGGCGCCTATTCCGCCAGCAAACATGCCGTCGCAGGGCTGACCAAGTCCGCCGCCATAGAGCTTGCCCCCCACAATATCCGGGTGAACGCGATCGCGCCCGGACCGGTCCAGACCGACCTGCTGCACAATATGCGCGCCGGCCGCAGCCAGGTGAGCGACGTGCGGCCCGCATCCGTGCCGATGGGCCGCGTCGCGCAGCCGGAGGAGATGGCCGGCACGGTGGTCTGGCTGGCTTCGCAGGCGGCATCCTTCGTCACCGGATCGATCATATCCGTCGACGGAGGCGTGATCGCCGCCTGAACGACCATGAATTCACGATAGCAAAGACCATAAGCGCCCCGGAAAGGGCGAATAAGCGGAGGTGACGGAGATGGCGCCGGAGGCAATCAGATGAGCGGTGGAGCCCCGATCGATGCGGTGCGCACGGGTTCCGGCCCGGAAGCGGCGGTGGGCGCAGCGCTCGATAGCATCACCTCCGCCCGGCTGCGGATCGTCCCGCCGCTGCTGCTGGGCTTCGTCATGCTGTTCGATTCATGGGACAGCATCGCCATCGCCTATGTCATGCCCTCGCTCACCCGCGAATGGGGCCTGACGCCGGTCGCCGCGGGCAGCCTGATCTCGGCCGGCTATGCCGGGCAGTTCGTCGGGGCGATCCTGCTTGGGTCGCTGGCCGAACGCTTCGGCCGTATGCCGGTATTCCTGGTCTCCGTCGTCTGGATGGGATTGCTGGCGATCTTCTGCGCGCTGACGCCGGGCTATGGCGCACTGTTTGCCCTGCGCATCGTCCAGGGCGTGGCGATCGGCGGCGCGCTGCCGGTGTCGATCACCTATATCAACGAAATCGCGCCCTCCGCCACGCGCGGCCGCTATTTCGGCATATTCCAGTTCATCACCATGGCGGGCTATGCCGCCGCATCCTTTTCCAGCACGGTCGTCATCCCTCATCTCGGATGGCGCTGGCTGTTCGCCTTCGGGGCGATTCCCCTGCTGATCCTGCCGGTGGTGCTGCTGCTGCTCCCGGAATCACCGCGCTGGCTGGTGCGCAGCGGCCGGGCGGACGACGCGGCGAAGGCGCTGCGCAAGTTCGGCTATGCCGCCGCCGATCCACAGGCGCTCCGTTCGTCCGAACCGTCCGCCGGGCCAGCGCCCCGCCTGCCCGCGACCATATTGTTCGCGCCCGAATTCCGCCGCCGCACGACCGTCGTCATGCTGCTCTGGTTCTTCACCTCCTTCGCCAGTTTCGGGCTGACGACCTGGCTGCCGTCCATCTATGTGTCGGTCTTCCATATCCCGGTGGCGACGGCGTTGCGCTATTCCGCGACGGCCAGCCTGCTGTTCCTGGTCCTCGCGCCGACCATCGCGCTGGTGATCGACAGCGTGGGCCGCCGTCCGCTGGCGATCGGCGGATCGCTGATCGCGACCGTCGCGCTGCTGACGCTGGGCTTCACCCTGCCGAAGGACGTGGCGATCCTGGTGCCGCTGGTGATCGCGGGTCAGCTCTCGATCTTCACCGGCTCCATCGTCCTCTGGCCCTATACGGCGGAAACCTATCCCACCCATGTCCGCGCCGTCGCGCTGGGGCTCAGCAGTTCGCTGGCGCGCGGCGCATCCACCCTGACGCCGGTCGTGGTGGGCGCGATCCTGGCCAGCGGCGCGTCGGTCGCCATCGTCTTCGGCATATTCGGCCTCTGCGCCGCCGGGGCGCTGATCCTGTGGGTCACGGCCACGCGGGAAACCGCCCGGATGCGGCTGGACGCGATCTGATGGCGGCCACCCTGCAAGCCGGGCTGGACCCCGACGCCCGCGCTGTGCTCGACCTCATGGAGGCGAGCGGCCGGCCGCCGCTCCATCTTCTGAGCGTTGAAGAGGCGCGGGCGGCGATCCGCATGTCGCTGGAAACGCTGGGAAAGCCGCCGCCGCCCGTCCGGGAGGCGGATCTTTGGGCGGACGGGCCGCGCGGCGCCGTTTCCCTCAGGCTCTACCGGCCCATGCAAGTGCCGGACGATGCGCCTCTGCCCGCCATGCTCTATTTTCACGGCGGCGGCTGGATGACCGGCGACCTCGCCTATGGCGCATGGTTCTGCGCCTCGCTGGCGGAGCGGGCCGGCATCGCCATGCTGTCGGTGGATTACCGGCTGGCGCCGGAATATCCCTTTCCCGCGGGGCTGGAGGATTGCATGGCCGCGCTCCGCCATGCCCGTCGCGATGCTGCGGCGCTGGGCATCGACGCAGGACGGATCGCCGTCGGGGGCGACTCGGCGGGCGGCAATCTCGCGGCGGCCTGCGCGCTATGGGCACGCGATGAAGGCCTGCCGCTCAGCGCGCAGATATTGATCTATCCCGTCACCGATCTGGTGGAGGAGCATGAGTCCTACCGCCGCAATGCCGATGGTTTCGGCCTGACCGCGGACATGATGCGGTGGTTCCGCACGGCCTATCGCAACGGAGCGGACCCCGCCGATTGGCGCATGTCGCCGCTGCGCGCGCCCCGGCTGGAGGGTGTCGCGCCGGCATGGGTGCTGACCTGCGGTTTCGATCCCCTGTGCGGCGAGGGCGACGCCTATGCGGATCGGCTGGCGGCGGCCGGCGTGCCGGTGAAGCATATCCGCCATGCCGACCAGATCCACGGCTTTTTGATGTGGCCGAAAATGATGCGCGCATCCGACCGGGCCTTGTCCGGCATGGCGCGGGAATTGCGCGCCAGGCTGTTCGCCTGAGCCAGCAGGAGAGCTTGAATATGGCAGAAGACCCGATTTTCGACACCCATGCGCATCTGATCGCGGATGACGATGTCGCCTATCCGCCGTCGCCCATGCGCGGCACGACCCATGTCACGCAGATGAACTACACGGCCACCGCCGAATGGCTGATTGACCGGATGGACCGCAATGGCGTCGGCAAGGCATGCATTGTCCAGCGCGGCCATGTCTATGGTTATGACAACAGCTATATCGTCGATTCGGGCAGGAAATATCCCGACCGTTTCGTGCCGGTGGTGATATTGGACGCGCAGGACCCCGAAACGCCCGCCAAATACCGGGACATGGTGTTGAACCACGGCGTGCGCGGCCTGCGCTTCGCCCAGACGCATTTCGAATTCTTCGATACCGCCTGGATGAATTCGCCCAATGCCATGGAATGCTGGCGGACGGCGGCCGAACTGGGAACGCCGGTGGCGATCATCTTCTTCCGCAGGCATTTGTCCTGGGGGCTGCCGGCCCTGAAGTTCATCGCGGAATATCTGCCGTCGCTGAAGATCATCGTCGATCATATCGGCACGCCGCACACCCTCTCCAACCCGGAAAAGGCGCGCTATGTCGCGGCGGGTCTGGACAGCAGCATGCCGCCGCCGCCGGATTTCGGCATTGCCGATACCATCTCGATCTTCGAAGGGCTGCCCAATATCAGCTTCAAGTTCACGGAGATCAACATGGAGCGGCTGGCCGACCAGAAGGCGGAACCGGCCGCGTTCATCCGGCGGCTGGCGGATGTCTTCGGCGCGGACCGGCTGATGTGGGGCTCCGATCTGGGCCAGAGCGAATGGCCCTATGAGGAAAAGGCGGCGGCGGCGCGAAGGGCGGCGGCCCAACTCGGCCCCGACGAACGCCGCGCCTTCCTCTATGAAACGGCGGAGAGGCTTTATGAGCGCTGAGGTCCAGATGAGCGTCGAGGTCCGGGTCGACACGCACGCCCATATCTGGGGGCCCGCCATGCCCTTCTGGAGCAGGGCGTGGAAAAGGCCCGACTATGCCTATACGGTGGAAACCTATCTCGACACGCTGGACGCCAACGGCGTCGATTTCGCGGTGATCGCGGCGGCCAGCCTGTTCGGAACCTATAATGACTATGTCATCCGCGCCCTGCGGCAGCACAGGCGCCTGCGCGGAACCGTGATCGTCGATCCGGAAATCGGGATGTACGATCTGGAGGGCATGCGCCGCGACGGGGTGGTGGGGGTGCGTTTGCAGCTTTTCCACACCGACCTGCCGGATTTCGCTGCCGACGGCTATAATCGCCTGTTCCACCGGCTGCGCGACATGGACATGCATGTCCATGTGAATGTCGAGGCGCACCGTCTGCCATCGGTGCTGGATGGCCTCAGGCCCAGCGGGGTCAAGGTGGTGATCGACCATTTCGGCTGGCCGGATGCGGAAAAGGGGCTGGACTGCCCCGGCTTCCAGGCGGCGGTCCGGGCCTGTCAGGACGGCATGGCCTGGGTGAAGCTGTCCGGCGGCTTCCGCCGGCCCGATCAGGACATAGCCCGCATGTTCGCGCAGGCCTATGTCGAGCGGGTCGGGACGGAACGGCTGTTCTGGGGCAGCGACGCGCCGTTCGTGGGGGCGGAAGGGACGGTGACGCATCGGCAGACGCTGGACCAGCTTGGCTATTGGCTGCCCGACGCGGCGGTGCGCGCCGCGATCCATCGCAGCGCCCATGATTTCTACTTCGCCTGACCGGAGCGGGTGGAGGGAAGCTTGAAGACGCCGCTGCCGCGCGCGACAGCACCATCGGGCCCCAGCAGCACGCCGTCGCAGAAGGCGAGGGACCGGGTCGCGCGCAGCAGGCGGACGCGGGATTCCAGCCAGTCGCCCGGTTGCGCCCCCCGCATGAAGTCGACGGACAGCGATATGGTCGGCGCGTGGGACACGGCACAGCCCGCCTGCGCGTTCTGGCCCAGGCAGACGTCGAGAATGGATGACAGCCAACCGCCATGGGCGAAACCGGAATAGCTGCAATTATGCGGCGCGACCCGGAAACCCAGCCGGACGGCTTCCTCCGCCGCCGGTTCGAAGGGGTCCGCGATATAGAAGGGACCGTTCAGATGCTGGAAGGGATCGACGTCGGCGCCTTCCTTGACGCGCCAGCCGGGCGGGGCGGATTGTTCGATTGGGCTCATGGGGGTCTCCATTGTCGCTTGCCGCGGGCGTGAGATACCGGTACCAATTTCTCTAGGGACAGGATGATGGAAAGGCAAATGATATGAAGAAGGGAAAGGTCATCATAAGCTGCGCGCTGACAGGGAGCATGCATACGCCGACCATGTCGCCGTTCCTGCCGGTCGCGCCGGAAAAGATCGCCGAGGAGGGCATCGCGGCCCACCGGGCGGGCGCGGCGATATTGCACCTGCACGCCCGCGATCCCGAAAATGGCCGTCCGACGCCGTCTGCCGAGGTCTTCATGCAGTTCCTGCCGCAACTTCACGCGGAAACCGACGCGGTGATCAACATCAGCACCGGCGGCGGACCCGGCATGACGTTGGAGGAAAGGCTGCGCGCGGCGGTTCAGGTCAGTCCCGAACTCTGTTCGCTCAACATGGGCTGCATGAACATCAACCTGTCGGAACTGGCGAGCCGCCACGACTTCAAATATGACTGGGAAAAGCCCTTTCTGGAGGCGACGGAAGATCTGGTCGCCAAGAACACCTTCCGCGACATACGCCACATCATCGAGACATTGGGTCCGGGCGGCACCCGGTTCGAGATGGAATGCTACGAGATCGGCCATCTCCACAATATCGCCTTCTTCGCGGACAAGGGGCTGCTGAAGCCGCCTTTCCTGATCCAGTCGGTGCTGGGCGTGACCGGCGGCATGAGCGCCGACGCCGACAGCGTCTATTTCATGCGCCAGACCGCCGACCGGCTGTTCGGCGGCGATTATATCTGGTCGCTGTTCGGCGCTGGACGGCACCAGATGGGCGTGTGCACCATGGGCGCGCTGATGGGATCGAGCGTTCGCGTGGGACTGGAGGACAGCCTGTTCATCTCCCGGGGGCAACTGGCGAACAGCAATGCCGACCAGGTGCTCAAGATCCGCCGGATATTGGACGAGCTGGGCCTGGAAGTCGCAACCGCGGAGGAGGCGCGCCAGATGCTGGGGCTGAAGGGCCGGGCCAATATCAACCTCTGATCCGCCATTCGCCCTGATCTGCGGGTAATGGCCCAAGAAGCGTCATGCTGAACCTGTTTCAGCATGACGCAGGATTCGATCGGGAAAGATGATCATGCGGGCCCTGAGCCTAAATCGTCTCCAGCTTCCGCCGCGCCGTTTCCGTGGTCGCGAAGATCCAGAGCAGCGCCGCCCCGAAGGCAAAGGCCGCAAATGCGCTGTAGACCAGTGAAATGGCGGCCCCGGTGCTCAATATCACGCCGACGAACAGCGGCGTCAGCATGGACGCGGCGCGCGCCATCGAACTGGAAACGCCCATGCCCACCGCGCGCAGATGCGTGGGGAAGCTCTCCGCCGTATAGGGCCACTGGATGAAGGAACTGAGCGCGCTGCCCAGCGTGCCGATCACCACCAGCGCCACCAGCGGTCCGGTCTCGAAGCGGAAGAGGGCAAGCGACAGCAAGGCCAGCCCCGCCGCCAGGCAGCCGCCGATCGCATAGGGCCGCCGCCCCACCCGATCCATGGTCGCACCGATGAACGGCGTCGCGAGCAGGAACAATATGGGCGTCGCCGCCGCATAGCGCAGGGCGTCCGCCAGCGCTATGCCGTAAACCGTCACGAAGATCGACGGCGCCCAGGTGGTCAGCCCGAAATTGGTGAAGGCGACCGTGAACCAGATGCTCATCAGGATGATCGTCGATGCGCGCTGTTGCGGCGCGAACAGAGCGGAAATCGGTATCCTCGCCGGCTCCCGAAGGCGCGGCGCCGCCTGCCGCAGGTCGCCGTCCGACAGGTCGATCCTGCCCCCCAGCTTCGCCAGCGCGCCCGGAACCTGCCCGGCGCGGCCGGTGCGGGCCAGCCAGCGCGGCGATTCCGGCAGGGTCAGCATCACCACCGGCAACAGCAGCAGCGGAATGCCGCCCAGCCCGATCAGCCAGCGCCATCCCAGTTCCGGTATGATGACTGTGCTGGACAGGGATGCCGCCGCATAGCCGCTCATGCACAGCCACTGGAAGATCATGAAGTAGCGGCCGCGGGTCATCGTCGGCGCGAGTTCGTTGATATAGGTGATCGATACCGGCAACGCCCCGCCGATCGCCAGTCCCTGGACGAAGCGGATCGCCAGCAGCGCCTCCGGCCCCGGCGCCACCGTGCAGGCGATCGCCAGCGTCGCCATCGCCAGGACCGATCCGACGAACACCGGCATGCGCCCGAACCGTTCGGCAAGCGATCCCAGGGCTATGGCGCCCAGGAACTGGCCGATATATCCCGAGGAGATGAGCGCCCCCATCATCGCGGGATGCAGCCCCCATTCGCGCGACAGCGACGGCATGACATAGGCGATGGCGATGCTGTCCCAGGAATCGAACAGCATGATGAAGCCCATCAGCAAGGGCGCCAATATGCCGACGCGAAAGGTGCGGAGATTGTCGAGCGCCTCCCCCACGCGCAGTTCCAGCGGACTGGCGGCCGTCCTGTCGGCATGAGCAGCGGTCAGGCTGTCCATCTTGCGATCCTCTCCCTTTACGATCGGAAACGAAGCGGTTTCCCGCCCTTGCTTGTTGAAGCGTCTTAGCCTTCCGGAAAGCCGGGCGCAATGATACCGGTCTCAACATTCCGAGCATGCAGGCGCGCGGCTTTGTCGCGATGGTCGCGGAAGCGCGGCGGAAGAAGCGCCGCCGTCCCTGTTCCTGCCCCGAATTTCCGTCCATTCAGGCTGATGGAGCGCGGATTCCCCACCCGTAGGCGCGCCGGAACGACGCAACGCCCGCAGCTTCGCCGGTTCAGCAAAAAATCTCGTCCTATGCTATATCCACAAATTATGCTCTGATCATACGGGCCGAACATGCGGCATAGTGAAGAGGCGCTTTTCCTTGCTTGAACAGGCAGCCAGGGCCTGAAATCATGGCTGCTGTCCTGCGCCAGACCCGCCGGCATCGCAAATTTCCGATCCGGCGCCATTTGACAGCGCCCTGTCTCTGAGATACCGGTAACACATATTCCGCCACCGTTGAGACGTCGCCTGGCAGGAAAAATAAGAGGAGGAGGGGTGAAATGAACTTGCAGGGTGCATTGCTTTGCCGCAGCTCGGCCTTCGCGCTGACATGCGCGACCATTGCGGCGCTGTCGCCGGCCATGGCGCAGGACAATCCTCCGCAGGCGCAGTCGGACGCCGCCGCAGGCGTCAGCGATGCGGACATCGTCGTCACCGGTTCGCGCGTCGGCCGCAAGGGCTATGACGCGCCGACGCCGGTCAATGTCGTGGGGGAAGAAAGGCTTCAGCAACTCGCGATCGACAATGTGGCGGATGCGCTGAACCAGATTCCGTCCTTCCGCCCCATCAATACGCCGGCTTCGACCTTTTTCCGCGTGTCCGGCAATATCGGCGCCCGCACGCTCGACCTGCGCGGGCTGGGCGCCACGCGGACGCTGACGCTGGTGGACGGCCGCCGCTTCGTGCCCAGCGCGGATGACGGCACGGTCGACATCAACGGCGTCCCCTCCATGCTGATCCAGCGGACCGAAGTGGTGACCGGCGGCGCCTCGGCGGCCTATGGCGCGAACGCCGTGTCGGGCGTCGTGAACCTGATCCTCGATACGAAGCTCAACGGCTTCAAGGCGAATGCCAGCTATGGCATCAGCCAGCGGGGCGACGCCTCCAGCCTGTTCGTCGGCGCGGCGGGCGGCACGGATTTCGCGGGCGGGCGCGGGCATGTCGTCGCGGCGATCGAATATGCAAGGGAAGGCGGCATCGGCCCGTGCGAGGAACGGAGCTGGTGCACGCGCTACACCAATTATGTGCCCAATCCCGGCTATAACACCGCCACCCGGACCAGCACCAACGGCCTTCCGGCCACGCTGGTCCTTCAGGGCACGTCCTTCGTCTATAATGAGAACGGCATCGTCGTCGGCGCGCGCAAGCCCAATGGCACGGGCGGCACGATCACCCTGGGTCAGCAGGTGCTGAACACCGGCGCCACCTCCCTGCCCAATGCGTTGCGCGGCAAGCAGTTCGATTCCAACGGCAATCTGGTCCCCTATCAGTTCGGCAATTATCTGAGCGGCATATTGCAGCAGCTCGACGACCCGACGCAGCCCTATGCGCTGGGCCTCAGTCCGCTGCCGCTGATGGTGCCGACCAAGCATGTGTCGGGGACGGTGCATGCCGATTATGAACTGACGGATTCCATCACGGCTTCGGTCGAATTCATGTATTCGAAGGTCACGGGCGGTCCGACCGCGCGTTCCGCGCCGCTCGACGCAGGTGTCGCGATCAATATCAACAATCCCTATGTGTCCGATGCGACCCGCGCGACCATCCTCGCCGCCGATCCGGCGATCACCCATCTGGTCATCAATTCCTCAAGCTGGGCGCTGGGCAGCCTGTCCAAGGCGACGAGCAAGGTGGATACCTATCGCGGCGCCTTCGCTCTCAAGGGACAATTGTCCGACCAGTGGGATTGGGACGCCTATTACACCTATGGCCGCGTCGACAGCCGGGTCGGCGCCGACAACAACCGCCTGGCCGAATGGAACAACGCGCTGGACGTGGTGTCCGCGCCCGCCGGCCTTCCGGGCATAGCGGCGGGCACGCCGATCTGCCGGTCCACCATCGCCAACCCGGCCAATGGCTGCATACCGATCAATCTGTTCGGCTTCGGCAATATCAGCCAGGCGGCCATCGACCGCTATATCGTGCCCGAATGGCAGACCCGCCGGTTCGAACAGCACGCCGCCGCCGTCAACCTGCGCGGCTCGCTCTTCTCCACCTGGGCCGGCGACGTGAAACTCGCGCTGGGCGGCGAATGGCGCCGCGACACGGCGGAGGGAGAGGTCGATCCGAATACGGCCGCGGGACGGTTCATCGCCGCCAACGGCTCGGCGCTTCCCTTCACGAAGACCAGCGTGGTCGAAGGCTATGTGGAGGTCGCCGTCCCGCTGCTCAAGGACTCTCCGCTCGGGCGGTCGCTCGATGTCGACGGGGCGATCCGCCAGACGCATTACGATCCCTTCGGCGACGCCACCACCTGGAAGCTGGGCGCGGTCTACCGCCCCATCGACGACATCACCTTCCGCGTGACACGCTCGCGCGACATCCGGGCGCCATCCGCCCGCGAATCCAGCCCCAACGCCACGACGATCCAGCTCCCGCTGCCCGATCCGTTCGTGGGCGGCACGACCAGCCAGTTCGTGGTGACGGGCGGCAATCCGGGACTGAACCTGGAAAAGGGCGACACCTTCACCGCCGGCGTGGTGCTGAGGCCGTCCTTCATCCGCAACTTCAACCTGTCGATCGACTATTATGACATCAAGGTGGAAGGCGCGATCGACTCCCTGACCGGCACCGCGATCGCCAATGCCTGCAAGCAGAAGAACCTGCTCTGCAACCTGATCCAGTTCAATCCCAACGGGTCGATCAACACCGTCTTCTCCAATTTCCAGAACCTCAGCAAGCTGCATGCGGAGGGTCTGGAACTCGTCTCCGACTTCCAGGTGCCGGCTCTGGGCGGGAACTTCAATTTCCAGGTCAACGGCAATTATGTGATCGACCTGTCGACCATCGACGCGACCGGGGTGAAGACCCAGCTCGACAACTGGACCGGCAATGCCGGATCGGTGACGAACATCCAGGGCGTGCCGCGCTGGAAACTGGACGGGGTGATCACCTATTCGCGGCCGACCTGGTCCATGACCTTCCACGGGCGCTACATTCCCCGCGCCCTGCTGGACCCGACCAAGATCGGGCCGGAACAGGACGGCTATGACATCAACGATCCCAACAGCATCAGCGAGAACCATATTTCCTCGCGCTTCTATCTCGACATGACGGGAACGCTGAAGGTCAACGAGTCCTTCGAGATTTTCGCCACGGTGAACAATGTCTTCGACAAGGACCAGCCGGAGGAACTGCGGCTGATCGGCAATCCGTTGCATTTCGATCCGATCGGGCGTTTCTTCAAGATCGGGGTGCGGACGCGGTGGTGACGATATGGGGCGGGTACTGGAGGTAATCGATGTACGACAAGACCGACCTTCGTTCGACACTGGCTGGCTCGCCCGCCGGGGCCGCGCCGGTGGACCGGCTCTACGACGCGGAATATGGCCTGTTCTACCGCGATCCGCCGGTGGAGGAGGATGCCCGCGGCAGAAGCTGGTATGTGCGGGGGCAGAATTTCGTCATCGCCTATAGCGAGGCGCTGCCCGGCGCGGTCTTCGAACGGACCGGGCAGGCGGACGAATATATGGTCCTGCTGCCCGATGAAGACACCCCCGCCATCGCCGCCGCAGGGGACCGGACCGAACGGAGCGGGGGATATGCGCTGTTCGTCATGCCGCCGGGGGACAGCCGGCTGGTGCTGGAGAAGGGCGGGCGCGTCGTCCGCATCTTCTCCGCCCAGTCGCCCGATCTGGTGGCGAAATGCCCCAATGCGGACGCCTATGCGGATCGGCATGCGAACATCCCGCCCTTCCGGCCATGGCCGGAACCGCCCGACGGGTACAGGGTCCGCCACTATTCGCTCGACGTGCCGGTCGAAGGCGGCCGGTTCGGCCGCATCTGGCGTTGCACCACGATCATGCTCAACATCCCCAACAGGCAGAAGGGACCGCGCGATCTCACCAGGGTGTCGCCGCACCATCATGACGATTTCGAACAATGTTCGCTCGCGCTGGAGGGGGAATGGCGGCACCATATGCGCTGGCCCTGGGCCGTGGACATGAACAAATGGCATGACGATGTCCATGCCAGGGTGGACTCGCCATCGGTGACGGTGATCCCGGCGCAGGTGATCCACACCTCCACCTGGCATTCGGACGTCAATCAACTGGTCGACATCTTCGCGCCGCCGCGCCTCGACTTCTCGCTGAAGCCCGGATGGGTGCTGAACGAGAGCGACTATCCGATGCCGGCGCAATAGGAGGGATATTTTGGATCGCAAACCAAGCTTGATCGATCGGCTGAAGGCGAAGGACGCATTCCTTGTCGGCACCTGGGCGAAGATTCCCTCGTTGGAGACGGTCGAACTGATCGGCCATGCCGGTTTCGACTTCGCCGTGGTGGACATGGAACATGCGCCGCACAGCTTCCAGTCGGCTTATCAGGCCATCGCCACGGCGCAGGCGGTGGGGCTTTATGCGATGGCCCGCCTGCCGGACCGCAGCGGCGGCGCGGTCCAGAGGCTGCTCGACGCGGGCATAGACGGGCTGCTGGTCCCCCGGGTGGAGACGCCGGAGATCGCGGCGGATGTGACGGCGGCCATGGCCTTCCCGCCACTGGGGTCGCGGGGCATGGGCTATACCTCGCGTGCGGCCCGCTGGGGGCTGGACAGCGCGGCCGACTATCTGGAGCGGGGGCGCAACCATGTCATGCGCGGCGTGCAGATCGAGGATATGGGCGCATTGGAGCAGATCGAGGGCATATTGGCCGCCCCCGCGCTCAATGCCGTGTTCATCGGCTTCGGGGATCTGGCGCTGAGTTCGGGCCTGCCCGGATCGCACCCGACCCTGCGCGGGCTGGAGGCGAAGGTGCTGGCGGCCGCCAGGGCGAAGGGCGTGCCCTGCGGCACCGCCGTGCAGACGCCGGAGGAAGCGGTGCGCTGCCGCGAGGCGGGCTATTCCTTCGTCATGATCAGCGCCGACACGACCCTGTTCGCGCATGCGGCGCGCAGATTGATGGACGACACGAGAAATGCGTTGGGGCGCTGAAAGCAAAGAGGCGAACATGGTTTCACTATTGGACGAAAATGTCGCGGATCAGGCGTTGGAGGATCGGATTTCCAGCCTGCTGGTCGGCGCGGTCGACATGCATTGCCATAGCGGCCCGTCGGTCATGCCCCGGTCGCTCGACCATATGGAGGCGTTGCAGGATGCGGCGGACGCGGGCTTCCGCGCCATGCTGATCAAGGATCATTATTATTCCGCCACGCCGATCACCGAACTGCTCAACCGGACGCACGGCCATTTGAAGGTGCAGTTGTTTTCGGGCGTGCCGCTCAACAACACCACCGGCGGCTTCAACAAATATGCCGTCGATCACGGCATTGCCCTCGGCGCCCGGCTGGTGTGGATGCCGACCTTCGCCTCGAAGAACCATGTCGAGGCGGACCAGAAGCGGAAAAAGGGCTTCCCCCACACCAGCAAGCCGCTGCTGCCGCCCGATCCGCTGACGCCGCTCGACGCCAACGGCGCGCTGAAGGACGAGGTGAAGGAGATACTCGACATCATCGCGGAACATGACGTCATCCTGTCCGGCGGCCACCTCCATATCTCCGAAATCTTCCCGGTGTTCGAGGAAGCGCGGAAGCGCGGCGTCAGGCGGCTGCTGGTCAATCACCCCACCTTCATCATCGGCGCCTCGCTGGACGACATCAGGCAGTTGGTGACGATGGGCGCCTATATCGAACATTCGCTGTGCATGTTCATCCAGATGATCGGCCGCGAACAGGCGATGTTCCCGCCGGAGGAGCTGGACGCGCTGATCAGGGCGGGGACGGTCGACCGCACCATATTGGCGTCCGACCTGGGACAGGTGGGCAACGACCGCCCGGTCGACGGCTTCCGGGGCGTGATCCGCAACTGCATCGGCCTTGGCTATTCGGACGAGGACATCCGCAAGATGATCTCGACCAACGCGCTGCGGCTGCTGGGCCTGGAGGATTGAAGGGGACTGACGGCCTGCGCGGCGCGGGGGACCGCGCGCGCCGTCAGATTATCATGGCACGCCCCGCCAAGTTACGGTAACGAGCTTCCATCTGCGGAGCGCATCCCTCCGCATGAAACGATGCGAAACGAGGAGCCACTTGCCGGTATCGAAGAAAGCCAATGGGACGATCCGGATGCGCGACGTCGCGGAACGCGCGCAGGTCTCCCGCATGACGGTGTCGCGCGCGCTGAACAGCCCGGAATCCGTCAATGAAACGCTGCGCAATCGCGTGCTGGAGGCGGTGCAGGAACTGGGCTATGTCCACAACCATCTGGCGCGCAGCCTGTCGTCGCGCCGCTCCAACGTCATCGGCCTCGTCCTGCCCAGCCTGGAAAACTCCATCTTTTCCCAGACGGTGAAGGGCATATCGGACGTGCTTCGTCCGCTCGGCTATCATCTGATGGTGGCCGAAAGCTCCGACGATCCAGAGGATGAGGAGCAGGTGATCGCCGCCTTCCTGGCGCAGCGCGTGGGCGGGCTGATCCTGCATTCGACCAACCATTCGCCCACGGCGGTCAGGATGCTGAAGGCGTCGGACACGCCGGTGGTGGAAAATGGCGATTTCCCGGTCGATCCGGTCGACATGGTCGTCAGCTATTCCAACCGCGCCGCCGCCAAGGCGATGACGCTGCACCTGGCGCGGCTCGGCTACAGGCGGATCGTCTTCGCCGGGCTGGCCGCCAATCCCCGCGCCGCCGAACGCCAGCGCGGCTTTCAGGACGCCCTGGCGGAGATCGGGCAGAAATCCGACCGCAAGCATGTGGTCGCCGTCTCCCGCGGTTTCGGCGGCGGGACGGAGGCCATTTCCTATATCGATGCGAATGTGCCGGACGCCGACGCGCTGTTCTGCGCGGGCGACGTGCTGGCCGTCGGCGCGCTGCTGGAATGCGACAGGCGGGGATGGGCGGTGCCCGGCCGGCTCGCCATCGCCAGCTTCGACGATCTCGACCTGATGCGCCACGTCAGCCCGGCGATCACCTCGCTGCGCCTGCCCCGATATGAGATCGGCCGGCGCAGCGCTCAGATGATCCTCGACCGGATCGAGGAACGCACCATGCCGGTGACGACCATCGACCTGGGCTTCGAAATCGTCCAGCGCGCCAGTTCCTAGAGGGTTTTCGAAGCAGCCGGATCGGATCTGCTCCAGAGCGCACGCTCGGGTTTTCCGTTGCCGCATCCTTTCAGGCAGCAAACCGGCCCCATCCTTCGACAGGCCCAGGACAGGCTTTTTTGCACGATATTTCAGGAGCGGACTGCGAACCTTTCACCGGGGTCGGGCTGAATTCCCGCGCCTCACTCCGCCGCCTGATCCACTTCCGCAAAGGCTTCCCGCGCGATCCGCGTCGAATCCAGCCCTGCAGGCACGCCGCAATAAATGGCCACCTGAAGCAATGCTTCGCGTATCTCATCGCGGGACAGGCCGTTGGTCAGCGCCGCCTTCACATGCAGTTTCAGCTCATGGGGTCGGTTGAGCGCGCTGATCATGCCGATGTTGAGCAGGCTGCGGTCGCGCCGGGACAATCCCTCCCGGCACCATATCCTGCCCCAGCAATATTCGGTCGACAATTGCTGCATGGGACGGCTGAAATCGTCGGCATTGGCGAAGGACCGTTCGACATAGTCGGCCCCCAGCACTTCCTTGCGCAACGCCAGCCCGCGCTCATAATCTTCCGTTGCCATGATGATCTCCTCTGCCGATGGTTTGAACCGCTATTCGGGCTTGCCGAAAGACTATGCGGATGCGATACCGGTAACAACCATAAAAATCACGATATGAGCCCTATTTTTCAGGAAGGATCGAAGATGCGGCTGGATGGGAGGATTGCCGTTGTGACCGGCGCGGCGCGCGGCATTGGACGGGCGATTGCACAGGGGCTGGCCGAAGCGGGCGCCCATGTCGTGCTGACCGACGTGCAGGAGGGGGAAGCCGCCGAAGCGGCGCGGGCCATCGCCGGCGCAGGCGGCCAGGCCACCGCCTTCGGCCTGGACGTTTCCGATGCCGCTGCATGCGAAACGCTGGCGGCGCGGCTGGAGCGGGATGTCGGCCCGGTCTCCATATTGGTGAACAATGCCGGGGTGATCTATCCCGGCCGCATCGATGAGCCGGGCGCGCGGGAAAAATGGGACCGCACGCTGGCGATCAATGTCGGCGGCCCGTTCAACATGTGCCGGGC
Source organism: Sphingobium sp. SA916 (assembly GCF_002894065.1). Taxonomy (NCBI): domain Bacteria; kingdom Pseudomonadati; phylum Pseudomonadota; class Alphaproteobacteria; order Sphingomonadales; family Sphingobiaceae; genus Sphingobium; species Sphingobium sp. SA916. The sequence goes on along the minus strand of NZ_LXYF01000058.1, from coordinate 8,787 downwards.
CTTCCATCCGCAGCTTCGCGCCACCCGGGGGGCGGTGATCAACCTCGCCTCCATCCGCTCCTTCGTCGCCGCGCCCAATGCGGCGGCCTATGCCGCGTCCAAGGGCGCGGTGATGCAATTGACCCGGGCGCTGGCGGTCGAATGGGGCGGGGAGGGGATCAGGGTCAACGCCATCGCCCCCGGCTTCATCGAAACCACGCTGGTTCCGGACCGGGAAAAGACGGCCGACCGCGAAGCCGCCATCCTCGCAAGGACGCCGCTGCGCCGTCAGGGACAGCCGGACGAGATTGCAGGAACGGCGGTCTATCTCGCCTCGGACGCGGCGCGCTATGTTTCGGGGGCGATCATCCCGGTGGACGGCGCTTATCTGGCCGGGTGAGAAGAGGCCATCCGGCCAGATCGCAGCCGCGATGTCGGCTCTTCCCCTCCCCTTCAGGGGAGGGGACCGAGGGTGGGGGCGTGCCCCAAAGGAAAACCAAGCCTTTAGAGGCACGCCCCCACCCAAACCGCCCGGTTCCTACCCCCGAATAGCCAGAATCTGATCGTCATAGGTCGCCGGATCGATCGTCACGTCGATCAGCGCCGGACGCCCGCTCGCCAGCGCATCGGCGAAGGCTCCGGCCAGCCCGCCTTCCTCATCGACCCGGCGGGCGTGCCAGCCGAAACCGGCGGCCACCTGCGCAAAATCGGTGTGGGAAAAATCCACCCCCGCCGGAGCCAGTTGCCGCCGCCGCTGCTTGGCCCCGATCAATGTCAGGCAGGAGTCGTTGAACAGGACGACGACGGGCTTCGCGCCGCTCTGCACGGCGGTGCCCAGTTCGCCCAGGCACATCATCGCGCCGCCGTCCCCCGTGAAGGCCACGGTGGTGCGGCCCGGATCGGCCAGGCTGGCGGCGATGGCCGCGGGAATGGCGAAGCCCATGGTCGAAAGCCCTCGCGAGATCAGGGACTGGTTGGGTTCGTCGCACCGCCACATATGCAGCACCGGCAGCATATGCGCGCCCGCGTCGATCGTGATGCGGCTGTCCGCCGGCACCGCCTGACGCGCCGCGCGGACCAGCGCCGCCGGGGAAATGCCGCTGCCGCCGAAAATCTGCGCCGCCGCCCATAATGCTTCCTTGCGCCGCGCCAGCTCTCCCGGCTCCCACCCGCTGCTGTCCGTCGCATCGTGCAGGGCGGCGATGGAAGCGGCTATGTCGCCCACCACGGATGCGGTCGGCGCGAAAAGCGGATGCTCATAGGCGTGGTTGGTGAGTTCGACCGTCGGAACAGCGCCATAGCGCCAGGGCTGCGGCGGTCCCTCGACCGGATCGAAGCCGTAGAGGATGATGAGGTCGGCCGACCCGATCAACGGCTGTTCGGGCACACCATTGGCGTAGAGGCCCAGCCCGAGCGGCGCATTTTCCGACACCACCCCCTTCGCCTTGTAGGTGGTGAGGACGGGACAGCCGGTCGCGGCGACAAAGGCGCGCAAGGCGGCGGTTCCATCCGGAGACCGCGCCTGAAGCCCCGCCAGCAGGATGGGTCGGCGGGCCGCGGCGACCAGCCTCTTCGCCTCCGCCAGCGCGGATGGGCCCGGCGCGGGAAGGTGGGCTGCGGGAAGGCGGGGCGCGGAACGGGGGGCGGGCGCCGCTTCGGCCCGGCGGCGGATGAAGGAACCGGCGACCTCCAGATAGGCGGGGCCCGGCGGATTGCCCATGGCGGCGTCGATCAGCCGGTCGACCTCCGCCATGGGATCGCCGTTCCGCAGATTGGAGGAAGCGCGCAGCATCGGCGCCAATATCGCCGTCTGGTCGATCCGCTGATGGCTGATATAGGCCTGGTCGTCTTCATAGCCGTCCGCGATCAGCAGCATCGCGGCACGATCCAGATCGGAATAGGCGACGCCATTGGCGGCGGCGGCAAGGCCCGGTCCCCGCGTGGTCATCGCCACGCCGGGCGCTCCGGTGATTTCGGCGGTGACGCAGGCCATCATCGCCGCCGACGTCTCCGTCCGCGTCAGGATGAAGCGCATGCCCTGCTTCTCCGCCGCGGCGATGAAGTCGAGATTGCACTCGCCCCCCGGCACGCCGAAGATGAAGCGCACGCCCTTTTCCGCGAGGCGGGCGACAATGGCCTCGCTTACCGTTCCAACGGTCATTCTGTCTTCCTTCCGGGCGCATGCCCTGCCAGATCGGCTTTATCAGATCGGCTGTTCCAAAGTGGGGGCGCTGTCCTCCAGCGTCACCCGGCGCATGTCGCGCGGATATTTCTTGTCGTCATAGCGCGTGCCGCGATGCATGGTGCAGCGATTGTCCCAGATGACGAGGTCCCCGACCGCCCATTGATGCGCATAGACGAACGGGCGCTGGGTCGCGAATTCGGTGAGTTCCCGGATCAGCGCCATGGCTTCGGGACGGGGCCAGCCCTCGATGGCGCCGATATGGGCGGAGAGGTAGAGGGCAAGCCGCCCGGATTCCCTGTGCAGCCGCACCAGCCGTTGCGGCACCGGCGTGCACCGTTCGACCTCCTCCGGGCTGAATGCGTCGAAACCCATCTGCTCACGGGAATAGATCAGCGAATGACAGGCGATCAGGTCCTTTGCAATGGCCTTGAGTTCGTCCGGCAGATGGTCCCATGCGACGCGGGTGTCGATATATTCGGTGGCGCCGCCGACCGGCGGGATGACGCGGGCCTGGAGCATCGACCAATAGGCCGGCGTCGGCTTGAAGCTGCTGTCGCTGTGCCACAGCAGATTGCCCAGATTATACATGCGCCGCCGGTCGTCCGCGCCCCAGATCCGGCCGTCCGGGCCCAGATTGGAGATGTCGTTGATCTTCATATTGGCGATGCGGCGTCGTTCCTGGTCGACCAGCGTCGGCGTCTCCTCGATGGTGCCGAACTGTTCGGCGAAGGCGGCCTGTTCGTCGTCGCTCATCATCTGGTTGGGGAAGACGACCACGCCATAACGGTCCATCGCGCCCTTGACCGCCGCCTTCTGCTCCTCCGTCAGCGGCCGGCGCAGGTCGATCCCCTCCGCCCGCGCGGCGAAATGGGGATGGACCGGCGTGCATGTCAGCATATCGTTCCTGTCCAACATGGTCGAATGACTGGACATCATCTTCTCCTGTCAATTGCGCAGGGCCCTGGCCCCGAAAGCGATTTGGTACCGGTCACAAACCTGTCTCTCACAAATGCGGCCCCGGTTCAAGCAAGAGACAGGCAGAGATATTTCAGCTCCAGATAATCATCCAGCCCGTAACGCGACCCCTCCCGGCCGATGCCCGATTGCTTGACGCCGCCAAAGGGCGCCACTTCGGTCGAAATGAGGCCGGTGTTGATGCCGACAATGCCGGATTCGATGCCTTCCGCCGCGCGCCAGATGCGGTTGACGTCGCGCGCGTAGAAATAGGCGGCCAGTCCGAATTCGCTGTCATTGGCAAGGGCGATGGCTTCGGCGTCGTCATCGAACTTCACCAGCGGCGCCAGGGGGCCGAAGGTCTCCTCCTCCAGCACCCGCATGCCCGGCTTCACGTCGCGCAGGATCGTCGGGGTGAAGAAGCGCGGGCCGTCGGGGGCGGGGCCGCCGCCCAGCACGATCCGCGCGCCCTTCGCCACGGCATCGTCAACGTGCCGCTGGACCTTCGCGACGGCCCGTTCGTCGATCAGGGGACCGATGTCCACGCCGGTGCGGGTTCCTTCGCCGACCCGCAGCTTCGCCGTGGCGGCGGCCAGCTTCCCGGCAAAGGCGTCATAGACGCCCGCCTGGACATAGAAGCGGTTGGCGCAGACGCAGGTCTGGCCCGCATTGCGATATTTGGACTGGATCGCGCCCATGACGGCCGCATCCAGATCGGCGTCGTCGAAGACGATGAAGGGCGCGTTGCCGCCCAGTTCCAGGCTGAGTTTCTTGATGCTGCGGGACGCCTGCTCCATCAGCAGCCGCCCGACCGCCGTCGATCCGGTGAAGCTGATCTTGCGGACCACGGGATTGCCCGTCAGTTCGGCCCCGATCTCCCGCGCGTCGCCGGTCACGACGTTGAGAAGCCCCCGCGGCACGCCCGCCTCGTCAGCGATCTGCGCTATCGCCAATGCGGTGAAGGGCGTGAGTTCCGAAGGCTTGAGCACCACCCCGCACCCAGCCGCAAGCGCCGGGGCCAGTTTGCGCGCGACCATGGCGGCGGGGAAGTTCCAGGGGGTGATCGCGGCCACGACGCCCACCGGCTGCTTCAGCACCATGATGCGCCTGTCCGGCATGGGACCGGGAATGATGTCGCCATAGGCGCGCTTCGCTTCCTCCCCGAACCATTGGAAGAAGGACGCGGCATAGGCGATCTCGCCCTTCGCCTCCGCCAGCGGCTTGCCCTGCTCCTCGGTCAGCAGCGCGGCAAGATCGTCGGCGCGCTCCAGCATCAGGGCGGCGATGCGTTGCAGGATCGCGGCCCTTTCGCCGGCCGGGCGCGCCGCCCAGGCGGGCATGGCCATGGCCGCCGCCCCTATCGCCCGCCGGCTCTCCTCCCGCCCCAGCGCCGGAACGCGGCCGATGATCCCGCCCGTCGCCGGATTGTCGACCGCGATCCACTCCCCATTGCCGACCCATTCACCCGCGATGAAACATTGTTCGCGCTTCACTGACCGTCCTTCGCCCGCATTCCGCCCGCACCCGCACTCGTCGCATCAATCCTTCAGGCTACCGGGACTCCATTTCTCATACCACGCACGCGGCGGCACGGTGGTCGGGGTGTCGCTCTTGAACAGGTTGACGAATTCCCGCGTGCGGAAACGCCAGCGGCCATCCTCGCACAGCAGCAGATGGTCGATCTGCTCCGCGATCTGGATCGGCGCGTGGGAGGGCAGCACCGGCGTCCCGTCCCCTGCGAACAGCATCATGACATTGTTCGTGCGCGCCAATCCGGGCTCGATCAGCTCGGCGCGGAAATTCGCGATGACATGGCGGTTGACGCGCGGCCCCCGGCTCTGCCGCCAGACGTAGAACTGATGGATCGCCTCGCGCCCCTTCAGGTTGAAGAAGGTGGCGTCCTCCAGATAATAGTCGCGGGTGTCCAGACCGCCATTGACGTCCACCTCATACCAATAGTCCGTCGCATTGGCGAGCAGGAGCTGGGTCAGCATGATCTTTTCTTCGGATGTCATCGCCAATTCCGTCGTCCTGTCCCTGCCGGCGCTATTGTCGCAGCGGGGGATGCCTTCCCGCCGCTCTCTCACAAGAACATAGAATAGGGCATGACGCCCTGTCCGATCACCTTTGGTTATACTCGCGCCAGAATACTTATTTTTTCCGCCGATGGGATTTTGCCACCGAAGATGGCAGGTTGAGGGTCCGCCGTGCGCGGGGCGGAAGAGGAGCAGAAGGTGAAGAGCGGACAGCATGACCGGGCGCTGGAACACTGGCTCGACGGATTTCAGGCCGCGCTGGCTGCCCGCGACACCGGCGCCGTCCTTGCTCTTTTCGCGCCCGACGAATGCTATTGGCGCGACCTGGTCGCCTTCACCTGGAACATCGCGACGATGGAGGGGCGCGAGGCCATCGGTAAAATGCTGGACGCGCAGGCCGATCCCGTCCTCCCCTTCACCGCGCGCCCGGAAGGCGCCGCCGCCGAAAGGGACGGGCTGATCGAAGGCTGGTTCGATTTCGAGACCGGCGCGGGCCGGGGCAAGGGCCATGTCCGGCTGAAGGACGGCCGTTGCTTCACCCTGCTCACCGCCCTGCAGGAACTCAAGGGTTTTGAGGAGCCGGGCGGGCGTCGCCGGCCGGAGGGCGTCGTCCATCGCGCCATCAAGGACCGGGAAACCTGGTCGGAGGCGCGGGCCGTGACCGCCCGGACGCTGGGTACGGAGGTGCAGCCCTATTGCCTGGTCGTCGGCGGCAGCCAGGGCGGGCTGGCGCTGGGCGCGCGGCTGAAGCGGCTCGGCGTCCCGACCCTCATCGTCGATGCGCTGGAAAAGCCGGGCGATGCCTGGCGCAGCCGCTACAAGTCGCTCTACCTGCACGATCCGGTCTGGATCGACCATCTGCCCTATATCCCGTTCCCGGACCATTGGCCGGTCTATACCGCCAAGGACAAGATGGGCGACTGGCTGGAAATGTATGCCCGGGTGCTGGAACTGGACTTCTGGGGCTCCACCCGCTGCACCAGGGCGCATTATGACGAAGCCGCGAAACGCTGGACGGTGACGGTCGACCGGGCGGGGCGGGAAATGGTCCTGCGCCCGGCGCAGCTGGTGCTGGCCACCGGATTGTCGGGCATCGCCAACATGCCCGTCTTCCCCGGCGCGGACAGCTTTCGCGGGGTGCAGTGCCATAGCAGCCAATATGCGGATGGCGCGGCCTTTGCCGGCAAGGCCTGCGTGGTCGTGGGTTCCAACAACTCCGCGCACGACATTTGCGTCGACCTCTGGTCGAACGACGCGAAGGTCACGATGATCCAGCGGTCGCCCACCACCGTCATCAAGGCGAGCGCGCTGCGCCGCATTTCCGAAGAAGGCCCCTATTCGGAGAAGGGGATCGCGGCAGGGATCGATACCGACCGGGCCGACCTGATCACCGCATCCACGCCCTTCCGCCTGAAGGAAGCGATGGACCGCCATAATTGCGACCGCATACGCCGGGAGGACGCGGCTTTCTACGAACGGCTGGCGGCATCCGGCTTCCAGTTCGATTTCGGGGAGGACGGGACGGCCATAGCGGGCAAATATATGCGCCGCGCCTCGGGCTATTATATCGATGTCGGCGGCTCCGACCTGATCTGCGACGGAGAGGTCAGGGTGCGGAGCGGCGTCGGCGTCGCCTCCATCACCCCCGGCGGCCTGGTGCTGACCGACGGCAGCGAGGTGGCGGCCGACGCGATCGTCTACGCGACCGGCTACGGCCCGATGGACGGCTGGGCCGAGATGCTGATCTCCCGGGAGGTCGCTGAAAAGGTGGGCCGCTGCTGGGGCCTGGGATCGGGCACCACCATGGACCCCGGTCCCTGGGAGGGGGAGCTTCGCAACATGTGGAAGCCGACCCGGCAGGAGGGGCTGTGGTTCCATGGCGGCAATCTGGCCCAGTCGCGCTTCCACTCGCTGCATCTCGCCCTTCAGATCAAGGCGCGGATGGAGGGGATCGATACCCCCGTCCACCAGCCCGAAGCCGTGATGCGGGCGCCCCTCTGCCTCCCGGAAGACGGCCTCATGGCATCGCAGGGGGCATGAGCGGCGGCTGCACGGCCGCTCCATCCGCAGATCGTTCCAGCCGGGGCAATTACCGCGTCGTCGCGCTGATCGTCGCCAGCACCATGATCATGGAGCAGATCGACGCGACCGTGCTGACCACCGCGCTGCCCACCATCGCGCGGGACTTCCGGGAACCGGTCAATGCCCTCGGTCTGGTCCTGACCGCCTATCTGCTGGCGGTGGCGGCCTTCATCCCGCTGAGCGGCCGACTGGCCGACCGGTTCGGCGCGCGGTCGGTATTGCGGGCGGCGATACTGGTCTTCATGGCGGGCTCGCTGCTCTGCGCCTTTTCGACATCGGCAGCCCAGATGGGCATGGCCCGCTTCGTGCAGGGCGCGGGCGGGGCGATGATGACCCCGGTGGGGCGGATCGCCCTGCTGCGCGTCACGCGCAGACAGGATCTGGTTTCCGCGACCGCCTGGCTGGTGACGCCCGCGCTGCTGGGCCCGATGCTGGGGCCGCCCATCGGCGGGCTGATCGTCACCCATCTGGACTGGCGCTGGATATTCTACGTCAACCTGCCGGTCGGGCTGGCGGGGATCGCCGCCATCTCCCTCCATATCGACAATGGCCGCGCCGATGCGCCGGGACGCGCAGACATTCCGGGCTTCCTGATCTGCGCCGCCGGCCTCGGTACCCTGCTGCTCGGGTGCGAAAGCGCGAGCCAGCCGGGGCGGCTGGGGCAGGCCTTGCTGCTGCTCGCCGTCGCGGGCGTGATGGCCGGAACCTATGTCCGCCATGCGGCGCGCCGGCCCGATCCGCTGCTGGACCTCACCGTGCTGCGCGACCGGTCCTTCCGCCTGTCGCTGATCGGCGGATCGCTGACCCGCATCACCCAGGGCGCGCAGCCCTTCCTGCTGCCGCTGATGTTCCAGGTGGGATTCGGCTTCAGCGCGGCGGTGAGCGGCGCGATCATGCTCGCCACGGCGGTGGGATCGCTGGTGTCGAAGGCCATCGTTTCCCCGGTGCTGCGCCGCTTGGGCTTCCGGCGCAGCCTGATCGTGAACGGCCTGCTGTCCTCGCTCTGCTACGGACTGGCGGCGGCGTTCCGGGCGGACTGGCCGGTGCCGCTGATGATGGCGGTCCTGACGCTGGCGGGCTTTTTCATGTCCTTTCAGTTCTCGGTCTACAACACGGTGGCTTATGAAGGCGTGGAGGCGGCGCGGATCAGCCGTGCGTCCAGCCTCTATTCCACATTCCAGCAATTGCTGCTGTCGCTGGGCATCTGCACCGCCTCCGTCGCGATTGAGGCGAGCATGGCCGTCCGCGGATCGGCCACGCCCCACCGGGAGGATTTCTCCGCCGCGCTGGTCGCCGTGGCCCTGATCTCGCTGTCGGCTTTCTTCGTGAACCGGCGCTTCGCCCCGGATGCCGGATCGGCCATGAGCGGCCATGTGCCGCGTGCGGAGCAGGACAGACCGAAATGAGCGCTATTGGCCAATCCAAGACATTCCCCTCCCGCAGGCGGGAGGGGTTAGGGGTGGGCGCGAGCGTAGCGAGCTTCTGACTTAGCCGTTGAAAATTCACGCTGATGTCGCGCCAGCCCACCCCCTAGCCCCCTCCCGCCTGCGG
>NZ_LXYF01000057.1:0-42242 GCF_002894065.1 Sphingobium sp. SA916 | reverse complement strand
TCAGCCATTCCTTGTCCGTTAGTTCATACCGCCGCCGCGCCATACGCCCTCCATTCTCAAAGAGCGCCTGAATCATGCGAAGGCGGAGAGCTCAACTCAAATTATGAGTTCACGCCCTAATATCAGGGAATTTTCCGGATAGCGTCGACATCGATCTCCTCAGACTGAGGAGCGGCTTGAAATGCCACGGTCCGTCGGGTTGCCGAACGCATTTGTCAGATACCGTGTCGATCGATCCAGCCATTGATCATCACCGTCAGGAAGGCGATATCTTCCCGACGAATTTGTCCGTAGAATATGGATGAGATCATAACGAGTTCGATCCTGTGCAACCTTGAACTTATAAAAATCCGCCATTTTGGATCATATCTTGCGGATTTGATGATTTTCTTCTTGAAAATTACAGATTTCGTTCATCTATTACTATACAGTAATAAAATTGGCTAATTCAGGAAAAATGCAAGACAGGTAGGTCGCCGTTGCTCAGAAATATCCGCTTTACTCTTTTGTCATGCGGATCATCTTTCAAATAGATAACGCCACTATTTTCGAGCTTTCTCACGAGGATATAGAAACCTCGATATGACAAATCGAGAAATGTCATCGCCTCCTTGATGGAAAGCGACCTTTTTTGCTTGAGAATCAAAATGATTTTTGCCTCTGGTTTCATCAGATTGAAGCCAAAATTCTTCTTGAAGCATTGTTCCATCTGAAGAATTTCGCTGATTTTCAAACCATCACGCACAGGCAATCCCCAGGACTTGTCACCAACAAACTAATTTTTGGTGCGACCCAAGGATGCAGAACCGATGTGGGGGCGCGTAACGCCCGTCAATCAACACCCGATCGGTCCCGGGTTTCTACTGACCCACAAACTGACCGAGATCAACCATGAAATATATATAAAAAGTATACATTTAAATGCTCGGTTTGTGACAAACATCTGGATAGACGAGGCATCATTCGGAGATTTCCTTAACACAATCCAGATAAGGAATTCGTTCTCCGATGCTTAGAAACGAGCGAATTATGGCAAAAGAAATGATTGGATGGGGCCGATCGTCTGTCAAATACCTACCAAATTAGCGTGAAGTAATTTCTGAGAACAGGTTTCTGTCGCCATCTGTGAACTTCGGTTCATGGAATGGCGACCTGCAACCTCCAAAAAGCGACCCATAAGAAAGGTTCAAGAATGAAGAAAAGGATCAATTTGCAGAGAGCGCTATTGCTCTCTACAGCCTTGTCAGCGGGCTTCTCCGCGACGGCGCACGCCGGTGATGTCACCGTATCGACCGCGCAGACGGCAGCCGATGTCCAGACGGCCATCAACACTGCGATCGCAGTTCCCGATTCTGATCTGAACCTGACCGTCGCTGCGACGGGCTCGATCACCGGCGGCTCCATCGGCCTCACCCCCAGCGCGAGCCAGGGCGACGGTGCGATCTCCTTCGTGAACAATGGCGCACTTGGCGCGGTCGACACCGCTGGCGCGGTGACGGACACCGCTGGTGCGACCTTCTACGGCGTGGGCAATGCGGCTGCGGCAAACACCTTCAGCGCCACCAATGGCGGTCTGGTTTCCGGTGGCCTGAACGCATTCGGCTTCGGCGGCAATGTCGGCATCACCAATTCGGGCACCGTGTATAACGGCGTAGCTGCCTCGAGCTATGGCGACGTGTCGGTGGCAAGCACGGCGGCCGGCCTGGTCCGTTCGGGCGACGTGTCCGCGGACAGCATCACCACAGCGACCTCGGCCACGGTCGGCGGCATCACCACCACGGATTATGCCAGCGGCACGGCTACGGTCGACCAGCAGGGCGACGTTGCCAACCAGACCGACACGGCGCGCGGCGATGTGACGGCAGAGGCGCTGAACGGCGCATCGGTGACCGTCGGCGGCAAGGCGGACGAAGCGGCTGCCTATGCAGGCGGCACCGTGCAGACGGTATCGGGCACCAGCTCCGCCACCGCAGGCACCGTGGTCACGACCACCTCGCGTTCGGACAACATTCTCGGCGGTGGCGCCGCATCGGTTGCGATCACGCAGACGGGTGATGTGAACTCGGCCTATGCGTCGAGCGTGGGCGGAGCCTCCGTTTCGGTCGACGGTTCGGTCGATGGCAGCGCACAGGCTTATGCGGACGGCTATTCGAGCACGAACACCTCCGTTTCAGTCGACGATGGCGCAACGCCCGTCAGCGACAGCTATCACTATACCCAGACCGCCGCGGGCAAGACCGCATCGGTTACGGTCGGTCAGTCTGGCGAAGTCGCTGGCGATGCGATTGCCTCCGGCAATGGCGGTGCGACCGGTACCATCAACGGTGCAGTCGACGGCGATGTCGAACTGACGTCGCAAGCGACCAATTACGATTATCAGGGCAACAGCGATTATGCGGCCGGCACGAGCGGCTATAGCTATGATTATAGCGCAGCTGGCGGCGCAGCGACCGGCTCGGTCGGTGCGACCGGATCGATCGGCGGCGACCTGATCGCCAGCGCCGATGGCGGCGTGACGCTGTCGAACGCCGGCAAGATCGAGGGCGATGTCATCGGCAACTCGAACCGTTCGCTGCCGACGAGCTACAGCGAAACCTACAGCTCGTCCTCGTCGAGCAGCCCGACGCTGGTCGAAAGCAGCAACCAGGAAATCGACGAATATCATTACAAGCAGGCAGGCGGCGCAGCGAGCTTCGCCAATGCGGCGACCGGTCAGGTGCAGGGCGATGTGTCCATCAACGCTCTGGGCGATGTCACCGTCGACAACAAGGGCGCCGTGTTCGGCAGCACCGATGCGCGCAGCACCGGTTCGGACAGCGACTATAAATATACCTACAACAACAGCAGCTCGACCGCGATCGCCACGCCGCCGGCGCTGAACGTCACGACCTCGACCAACGAAACCGTCTACGATTACGCCGAAACGGCAACGGGCGGTAACGTTACCGGCACTTATTCCGGCTCTAACGGCACGCTGAACTTCGTTTCGGGTGATGGTTCGATCACGCAGGAAGCTGACAAGGCCAGCAAGGCGACTGTCACCGGCACCGTCTATGGCAGCCTGAATTCTTATGCGGGTTCGTCCAATTCCACCGAGCTTAGCCAAGACAAGACGGTCACGGTTCTCGACACGGCCGGCGACGGTACGCGGACGATCACCAGCAGCGACGACGAAACCACCACGACCAACGCCGGCGGCGACAGCACCGTCACTGTAAGCGGCAAGCTGGTCGAAGGCAGCGTCGGCGGCACGCCATCGCTCTACTCGAGCGCGACCGGCAACAGCGCCGTCACCATTTCCGGCAGCGTTGCCGGCGATGTGGAGTCCAACGCCTCGGCAACCGACTACCACTATCAGAGCAGCTATGCTTCTTCTGAAACGGTCACGGGCGGCGTCTATCGCACGGACAGCATCGTCCAGAGCAGCTCGAACGAGCAGATGGCTGTTGGCGGTTCGGCCAGCGTCGACCTGACCGGTTCGGGCAAGGCTGCCATCAATGGCGGTGACGTTGCGGCCTATGGCCGCACCGGCGCTTCTGTCACGGTGGCCAAGGACGCCAGCGTCGGCGGCACCAACAATTTCGCCAGCGTCTATGCCAGCGCCAGCGGCACCGACTATCTGTCGACTTCGGAAAGCACGTTCACGCGCGATCCGGCGGCGCAAACCGGCACCACCACTTCGACCAGCGGCTACAGCTATACCGTCAGCGATGGCGTGGGCGACGCCACCGTCGCCATTGCCGGAACAGTCAGCGGCGACGCCGAAGCTTCGTCGAGCCGCGGCAATGCCACCACCACGGTTACCGGCACCGTCGGCGACGATGCGCGGGCCTATGCCTCCGGCAACAACTATGCCACCAGCACGACGACCGACTATGCCGGTGAGATTGCAGACAGCAGCACCAGCCCCGCTATCGTCAAGCAGGTCTATACCGAAAGCTCGACGCAGGTCGGCGGCACCGCGTCGGTGGTCGTCAACACCGATGCGGCACTCAAGAACCTTGGCGCTCTTGGCGTTGCGGACGATGTCGATGCGGAAGGCGTGACGGCGGCTTCGGTCACCATCGCGGCCGGTTCAAAGGTCGGCGGCGATCTGTCGGCTGAATCGAACTACACCAACTACAGCTACACGCAGACCCGCCTCTACAATGACAGCGGCGTCCAGACTGACGAAACCATCGTCGGCATCTCCACTCTGGCAGGCGGCGACGCCTCGGTCAGCGTGGGTGCCAAGAGCGAAGTCGGTGGCGAAGCCTATGCCAGCGGCAACAAGTCGGCATCGGTCAGCAACGCTGGCGCGATCGAGGGCAGCGTTTACGCCCTGTCGCTCAATTCCGTCGGCAGCGGCAGCCTGGCCTCGACCAACCTCGACAATGCAGCGCTGCGTCAGGATGTTTCGGTCCAGACGCTGACTGGCGTCGGCGGCACGGCTTCGGTCACCAACGCATCGGGCGCGACCATCGGCGGCGACGTCACCATCGCGGCCGGCACCGGCACCGTCACCAACAGCGGCGGCATCGCGGGCAGCATCTATGCCGGTGATGAAGTCGCCAACTACACGACGACTCAGACCGACACCGTCACCGACACGGTCCAGACCGTGACGCCGGCGGCGGCACTGACGGCGCAGAACTACACCATCAACCAGAACAACTTCCTGGGCGGTGGCGTCTATGTGAGTGGCGCGACGGTCAGCGATCCGTTCGGCCGGGCCGATGAGCCCGACGTCAAGACCAGCAACGTCTCGGCGACGGTCAACCTCAACAATGGTTCCGTCACGCTGGGCAGCATTGCTGCGCAGCAGGACGAAGACGGCAACCGCCTGACCAACACCACGCTCAACCTCAACGGTTCGGGCTATCTGGGTGCGGACAAGCTGAACCTGAAGACCCCGACCTCGGCCGTTTACTCGCCCGAAGCGGTGCTGCCGAAGGAAGCGCAGGATCTGGGCTTCGGCACCGGTTCGACCGGTTCGGTCCGTATCCTGGGCGTCGAAGCTGTGAACAAGGCCGATGCGGGCACCTTCGTGCTCGACCTCGCGCCCTATATCGTTCCGGATGCTCCGGGTCTCCAGCCGGGTTGGAGCGCGGATGTCGGCGCGATTAACGTCAAGGCGGGTGAAATCCAGCTCACCGGTCCGGCCTATGATCCGACCGATGCGGATGGCGATTTCATCGGCATCAAGGGCAACATCAATGTCGACGGCGGCACGCTGGTCGTCGGTCGCCGCACCCTGATCGGTGCGGACACGATCGGCAACAGCCTGACCACCGAGGGCACGGAGACGATCACGGGCGTCAAGGTCGCACTGACCGGCGACTATACCCAGACCGCCACCGGCACCACGGTTGTCGGCGTCAGCCCGTCGCTGGTCCGCGCCGGTGCGGTTTCGGTGGGCACCAGCAATGGTGGCACCGAAGTGCTCGGCCCGATCCAGGCCGGTGCAAATGTGCCCTACTTCACCACCGCGGCCAACGGCTCCTCGGTCCAGTCCAGTCCGTCGCGCATCGACGTGACCGGCAAGTTGAACCTGGCCGGCAAGCTGGTGGTCGACGTGACGCGGGATGCGATCTACTCGAATGGCGACGGCTACACGCTGTTCTCCTATACCGATGCGGCCAGCGCAGTCGGCGCCACCGTGTCGCAGTCGATCAGCTCGCCCTTCGTCAGCTTCGAGCTGAAGAACGACACGGCTACCAAGACCGTCAGCATCGCGGCCAAGCGCACCAGCTACGCCTCGGCGGCGACCAACCCCAATGCTGCTTCGGCTGCGGGCGCCCTCGACGCGCTGATCCCGGTCATCACCACGAAGATCGCGCAGGACGCCAATGGTGGCGCGGTGTTCACCTCGGTGAACGAAATGGGTCTGGTGCAGGATGCGGCGAACATCATCTCGGGTCTCGACTGGCGTCTGACGCTGGCCGGCGCGCAACAGGTGTTCAACGAACTGTCCTCGGCCGAATTCTACGGCTCGCTGGCAGCGATCGAACAGAACTCGGCCCTGACCGAGAGCTTCGAGAGCGCAGCGGTCGTGGGTGCCACCGGCAAGTCCGGTTTCGGCTTCTGGATCAACCCGGTCGGTCGTTTCGCCCGTTATGGCGGCACCTCCTCGGGCGCGTCTAAGATCCGCGACAACAGCTATGGCGGGGCCTTGGGCTTCAACCTGGGCTACTCGGATGAAGGCACGCTGGGCATCGGTTTCGCCTATGCCGAGCATGACATCGCCGCTCGCGGTACGCCGGAATCGGCCAAGGCGCGGACCTACTCGCTGGGGCTGGACTGGAAGCACAGCTTCGGTCCGCTCCATGCCGGTGCACAGTTCGTCTATGGCTTCTCCGACTTCGACGTTACGCGTGAACTGACCCTGCTTGACCGCACGATGAATGCGTCCTTCAAGGGCCGCGAGTGGAACGCCAATGCCGAACTCGGCTATGACGTGACCGAAGGCAGCAACGCCTCCGTCATGCCCTATGCCAAGGTGGCGCTGCGTCACTGGTCGCTGGGTGGCTTCACCGAGGAAGGCGGCGCAGGTGTCGGCGTCAGCTCGGGCCGCGACTCCAAGACGGTGTTCGTGCCTGAAGTCGGCGTCCGTCTCGCCACCACGCTGGCGGCGACGGAAGCGATGGCCGTCCGTCCGTTCGGTAAGCTCAGCTACACCTTCCAGGGTGACATCGGCTCCAGCCGTGCCTTCACCTATGCTGCGGGTGGCACGCCCTTCATTCTGAAGGGGGTTGATCCCAAGGGCTACGGGTCGCTCGACGCGGGCATCAATGCGCTCTTCCATGATCGCATCGGACTGTTCGTTCAGGGCGGTGTGAACTTCGGCGGGTCGCAAAAGGGTGCCGAAGCCCGCGGAGGCATCAACGTCCGGTTCTGACACTTAAGCCCTGTCAGAACAGACGTCCAACTTGGGGAAGGGTCGGTAGACTCTTCCCCCTTTTTGCCTCTAATCAGAAAAGGGACAGGTCGGCGCATCGCGCGTAAGCTGCCAAAGGCGGACTGTCGTGAGATCAAGGCGCTAGCTACGTTAGCCAAAACGAGGTCCGAAATAACGGCACCTGCTGAACACCGGGAAAAACCCGGATGGAGAAAACGAGTGTCGTCGCTCATGACCCGAAGCGCGACCCAAGGAAGCCTTGAAGGTTTCCTGACCTTGACCCGGCCAGTTTCTGGTCGGGTCATTTGTCTGCGGCATTTGGCGATTATCGGGAGCTTCCATCTAAGCCGGACGGTCATGGCGGTGTCCGTGAATACTCAACTTTAGTCGTGAGCGATGCTGTGCGAACGGCAGCTATTCCACATACTGCCCCGAAACTGACATTTGTCTATCGGCCAATCCCGGGCACCCAAGATCGAAAGCGGCCCTTCCGCACCTGGCAATCAAAAATTGGCCGCTGAACGGCCGGGACTGGTCGACGGCCGACCGGCAGCTTTTTCCGTCCGCGACTTATCGCCAGTCCCGAAAGAGGACCGACAGCTATCACCCACTGTCCAGCTGATACCTGCCAGTCCGCAACCGGCCAAAACTGGAAATTCAGAAACGAAGAAATCGGTTCTGAAATGCTTACAAAATCCTGCATCGATTTAAGCAGCATGCATATTACCAAACCGAGCCTCCTAGCCATCAGCCCGTAACTTCTTACCTTTGCCCCTTCACGGCCCGCCACAGGGTCGCGAGGCTGGTCAGCACCGCTGCCACTCCAAGAAGAAACGATCCGTCGATAATCATCATTGCCGACTCCTTTTCCGCCCGATATGTTCGCTATTTGTTCTCATGTAGGAAAGAGGGATTCTGCGATGTGCGTTCTGATCACCCCGATTTCGGATAGTGTTCGCCTGCGGGTTACCGGCGACGTGGAAACGGTGCTGGCAGTGCCTTATGAAAATGATGACCGCTTTCTGGTTGGCCTGAGCGATGGCACATTGCTGATGGGCTTCTTAGACAAGGACATGCGCTGTCGCTGGGAAGTCGCTCGCGATGGTGCGGGATTCGTTCATTTCGAAGGCAATGCTGCCCGTGTCGAGTGGCGCATCGAATGGCTGACTATCGCGGCATTCGACGCCCGCGTGGTGGAGCCCGCCAATCCGCCGGCTTTGCCGCTTTTTCCGGACCTTGATCGCTGGGCGGCATGAGGCCGGCGAGCGCTCCGCGCCAGAATGCGAGGTCAGGAACAGCCGCCGTCAATGGCATGCCTGCGATCCAACTACGGATTACCGATGCCGCTCGCAGGCCGTGACGGGTATGAACGCAGGTTCGCCATATCCTCCGTAAACGTCACTGAGCAGCCAGGTGCGCTCGGCGTCCGCATCCCCGTGGCCGATGCTCTTCCACCAGAAGCGCAAGGCGGCATCCCAGCGATACCTCCTCGCTTTCAGACGATCCTTGGAATCGAACGGCGCATCGACGGCATTGACGCGCCAGGTTGGCTGATCCGAACAGGCGATCAGTTTTGCAAGGATTGTCTCGCCGTCCGGCAATCCGTGTGAAAGCAGATAGAGAAGAGCAAGGATGTCGTTTTCGGCCCGGTGCCCCTCGTAGAACCACCCACATTGCGAAACGAGATGCGCAAGCGCGCGCCCCTCGAAACCAAGCTCGAGCCAGTCGAGCTCGGCCATGGAACAGGCCCATGGCTTGCCGGCAATGGCTGGCAGACGACGATCGACGAACGGCCGGTCGAATGCGGCATTATGGGCAACGATGATGTCAGCGGAGGCGAGTATGTCCACGGCCGCAGCATCGTCGATTGCTTGGCCTGCAACGTCTTCCTCCGTCAGGCCAGTCAGCATCGTGATCCTGGGGTCCAGCGGCATGGCCGGATCCTCACGCCAGACGCGGGGCATGCCGACCTGAATGATGCGCTCTCGTGCGTCGAACCGGAAGCGCTGGACAGCCAGTTCGATGATGCGATCCGCATCGTGGTTCAGCCCGGTCGTCTCGACGTCGATCGCGACGCCAATCCGGCTCGGGACGGATGGGACCGCCTCATGGAAGGCCGATACCGGCATGAGGCGTCGCTGTACACGGAAGTCAGGATGTGCGCCCAACAATTCGGCCGCATGCGCATGGCGATCATGGACCGCGTTCATGCTGCCTCGACGACCCTGAAGACGGCGCCGCTTCCAGCATCACGCACGAGATCGACCCGCCTTCCATCCCAGTGATAATCCAGATGCCGGCCCTGAACAGGACCGGACGCGCAATCAGGGTAGAAGAGAGCGACACATTCCCCACCAGCGTCCCGAACGCTTGGATAAGCAATGCCGTTCGACCCATCCGCGCGCAAGCGCGCCGCGAGTTGCTGCGCCGCTCGATAGCTATCCGCGTCAAGACAAGCCCGAAATTCGTGCATATCGCCACGAAGATCGTGAAGCTCGGCATCGACCTTCATCACGATCTCACGGAACTGAGACGTCCAGCCCGCAACCTCGCTGGTCCTCGCCATGAAGGCTGCATGATGATGGATCGTCTCGAACAGCGCGGTTTCATAGGAGCGCGCCACGTATAGGACGCCAAATTCTCCGCCCGAGAAGCGGCTCGGTCGATCGATACTGACATGCGTGAACGATGCCATCAGATATGAGGAACCGGCGCCTCCAACCCGGCGCCCCGGCGGCACGAGATCGATGTTGCCGACGGATGCCATGATGCGCGGGTTAGTCTTCTGCTCGGCTGAAAGCAGAAGGGGCCAATCGGCAGGATCGGCAATATCCTCGAACAAATCGATGGGAGGATAGATGCTGCGGATGATCCTGACCGCCCCCTCCCATTCGACCTTGCTGACCGGCGGTTCGTCTGGCGTCGTCACCAGCCACCACGCTCCGCGTCTAGATAGCGCCGGACCCGCATGATGTCGGTCAGTTCTCCCCCGATCATCACCTGCAAGGCGCTGGCGCCGCTAAAAGCGGCATTGGGGGCCTTGATCCAGTCATATCCGCGCTGCGGCTCCTGAAAGATGATCCGCAAAGCCTTGTGGATGCCCATCAGGTTGGAAAGCCGGGCGAGCCCGTCGCGCGAGATACGTCCCGGCCCCTCTGCCTTCCACCTGCGGTAGGTCCGCACCGGCATGTCGGTCAGCACAGCAGCCTGCTCATCCGTGACACCCCATCGCGCAAAAAGGTTGAGCGCCGCACGGAACAGCGCACCACCTTCTTCCTGCGAAATCGGCTCTGGCCGGAAAGGGGCCGGAACAGTGTCAATCGGCTGCAACATCGCCATACATACCTCCATCTGGCATGATGTAATTCATATAATGCCATTTGGCAATATTTAGACAGTCAGGAGTCAATAAGTGTCAGGTGCCAAACATGGGGTGGATCACCTCCGCGCCATCCCGCAACCGACAGAGATAATTCGACCACCACTGCGCCATGCGAACCCGCTCGTCCCAATGCGCCCCGCGATGATAAGCAGCCCGGACGCTGTCACGCTCGCGATGCGCCAACGACCGTTCGATTGCATCGGGATGCCACAAGCCGCTTTCATTCAGAAGCGTGCTCGCAGTGGATCGAAATCCGTGCGAGGTCATCTCCTCGCCCGTAAAGCCCATTCGCCGGATCGCGATGTTCAGCGTATTTTCGCAAATGGGCTTGAGCCATGTACTGTTTGCAGGAAACAGATAGTCACCGCGATTCCCCAACGCTCGGAGATCCCGCAGCAAATCAAGCGTTTGCTTCGACAAGGGAAAAACATGAGGCTTGCGCATCTTCGTGCGCTCGGCAGGCACGCGCCAAATCGCCGCCTCGAAATCAATCTCGTCCCACTTTGCCTTCCGCAGTTCGCCTGGACGGAGATAGACATGCGGGGCCAACTGCAGAGCAAAGCGCGTTTCAATCCTGCCGCCATAGCCATCGATCGCACGCAGCAGTTCGCCAACCTTCTCCGGCTTCAGGATGGCGGCATGATGCTTTACCTTCGGGCTGACCAGCGCACCACGCAGAATGTCGGCCGGGTTGTGCTGCGCGCGTAAGGTTGCCACCGCATAACGGAATACGCGGCCGGAGAATGCACGGGCGCGGGTGGCAGATTCATAATGCTCTTTCTGCTCGAACCGCTTGAGCGCCCTGAGCAACTCATGGGCCGTGATGTCCTTGATGGGCCGATTGCCGATCTTGGGGTCCAGCACGTCGCGAAACCACCGCATCTTCTTGAGCGTGGCGGGAGCCTTGCCCTCGATCTCCATCTTCGCGATGAATTCGTCCGCCACGACCCGGAAGGTCGTGCGGGCCGCAGCCTCGGCCTTCAGCCTTTCCTGCTTCCTGTGCGCAACAGGGTCGACGCCCTGCTCAAGATATTCCCGGGCTTCGTCGCGCTTCTCGCGCGCCTCTCTCAGGCTCATGTCGGGATAGCGCCCCAGCGCCATCTTCTTCTCGATGCCGTGAAAGCGGAACTTCACCCGCCATAGCAGCGAGCCATTGGGGTTGACCAGGAGATAGAGCCCGGCGCCGTCGGCGACCTTATAGGCTTTTTCCCTGGGCTTCAGGGTCTTGATCTGAACTGCAGTCAGCATCTGGGGGCCTCGACTCAAGCATGTCATTTAGGCCCCCGGATTTGGGGCCCCCAAATCACCTGGATGCAGGTGGACGCGTGGGGGCCTCACCGGAAAGCCGATGCCCAAGCATAGCAAATTTTTGGCTGATTTTGGAGGGTTTAGGCCCCTTTGGAGGGGCGTTCCTGGTGCCGCTTACGTGACTCGAACACGTGACCCTCGCATTACGAATGCGATGCTCTACCGACTGAGCTAAAGCGGCGTTGGGGCGGGCAGATAACAGCGCTTGGCGGGAAGGACAAGCGGGCAAATGCGATTTGCCATGCCCATCCAGCGTCAAACCGCTTCGGATCATCATTTCACCCCGCCTTTACGCCATCTTTACCATCCAATGGCACTGTCGATTCTCAAGGAAAAGCTTTTACCTGAACCAAGGACCGATGGGATGGACACTCTGCGGGGGCATGAAATCGCCGATGACGAGGACGATTTCGGTCCGGCCGACGATGCAGCGATCGAGACGCCGCCGCTTGTCGGCGCCGATGAGCGCCGGATGCAGGTGCGTGCCTATAATTATTGGGCATCCCTGCTGGGCGACCGCAGCCTGCCGTCCATTGAGGATCTGGCGCCCCAGGATCTGGAAGATTTCGGCCCCTTCAGCGTCCTGCTCGACTTCAGCACCGGGCTGGAGAATCCCGCCATCGTCTATCTCGGCACCGCGCTGCGCGAAGAGTGCGAGATCGACGGGCCCATCCAGTATATCAACGACGTCCCCGCCCGCTCCCTGCTGTCGCGGCTGACCGACCATTATCTCCAGATCATCGCCAACGCCGCGCCGATCGGGTTCGAGGCGGGCTTCGTCAACCAGCGCGACGCGGAAATCCTCTATCGCGGCATTTTGATGCCCTTCTCCTCCGATGACGAGACGATCGACTTCGTCTTCGGCGTCATCAACTGGAAAGAAGCGGCGAGCCAGGCCGTCACGGCGGAGATCGACCGGGAGGTGGAAGCCGCCCTGCTCTCCAGCCCCGCCGCGCCGCCGGTCGCGCCGATCTGGGCGGACGGTCCGACGGTCGAGGATTTCGACACGCTCGACCTTGGCGGCATGGAAAGCCCTGACGAGGACGCTCCGCTGGCCGATTGGCTGGCCCTCGCCCGCGACAGCGCGGAGCAGGCGCGCACCAGCGAGGCGCGCAGCCATGCGGCGCTCTATCGCGCCATCGGGCTCAGCTACGACTTCGCGCTGGTTACGCTCGCCCGGCCGGAGGAATATGCCGAACTGCTGGAGAATAGCGGCCTCAAGGTCCAGGCCCGAGCGCCGATGACCGCCGTGGTGAAGCTGGTCTTCGGCTCCAGCTACGACAAGACGCGCATCACCGAATATGCCACCGCGCTGGATCATGCCCGCGCCAACGGCATCGCCCTGGGCAGCTTCGGCGACTATCTCGCCAATTATGACGGCGGGCTGAAAGCGCTGGTCCGCGACGAACGCGCCCAGCGCCGCACCGACGGCCCGGCCAAGCCCGATCGCCAGCAGACCGCCCGCGCCGCGATGAAGGCGGCCGCCGCGCTCGATCCCTTCACTGTCGCCACCGATGGCGACGGGCTGGCGGTGGTCATCGCCCGGCGGGAGAAGGACGGATCGCTCGCCATTGTCGGCGCGCTGCCGGAAGGGTCGGAAATCGGCCAGAGGGCGATCGTCGCCGCTGCGAATTAGGCGTTGTCGCCCGGCCTGCTCCCGCGCGGGAGCAGGGTGCATTCAACCGGGGCGCATCCTTAATCGCGGCCCAGGCCCCTCCCATCGGCAGAAACGGCCGCGCCGGATTGACAGAACGGGATCATGGGCCGATTTCGTGGCTTACTCTCCAGGGCATTCGTCCCATGCTGCGCTGCATCATATTATTTCAATTTTACGTAACTTTATTTCCCATCTTGGGTTGAGCCTCAAGACGCAGTGGCGCATAGTGGACGGCATCGGTTTGAGAAGTCGCGTGGCGGTTCTCCGGCGCCTTCTCCGTTCACAGAAGCGGGGCTGAACCCGCGGGCAAGAGGCAGGCGCATGACGGCATTGGCTGAATCGAGGCAAGTTGACCACAGCATAAGCGAAGCGCTGGAGGCGGCGCTGGCTCGGGGCGCCCTGCCCGGCGAAAGCGAAGGATTCGACCAGAAGGCGATGCTGGCGGCGGCGGCCTTCATCGCCGGCACCGCCGCGACCCGCCGGCCCGGCCATGTCGCCATCGCCATGGAAACGCTGGGCGAAGGCGCGACGGGGCGCTACATGCGGATCGCCATCGTCAATGACGACATGCCCTTTCTGGTCGATTCCATCGCCAATGCGCTGGCCGCCGCCGACATCATCATCCATCGCCTGCTTCATCCCGTCCTGTCGGTCGAGCGCGACGGCGACGGCCATTTGAAGGCGATACTCGACAATGAAGCCGCCGGGGCGCGCCGGGAATCGATGATCTATATCGAGGCGGACCGCGCCGACGCCAAGGCCCGCCGGGCGCTGGAAAAGGCGCTGGAGGAAACGCTGGCGGACGTCCGCGCCGCCGTGTCCGACTGGCCGAAGATGCGGGAGGCGATGGCCGCCGATGCCGATGCCGTACCCGACGAGGAAGGGGCGGCGCTGCTGCGCTGGTTCCTGGCCCGCCACTTCACCCAGATCGGCCATGAGGTTCGCCACCGCGACGGCAAGGCGGACGCCGGCATCGGCATCTGCGGCCTGCGCGACCAGCCCCTGCTGGCCCCCGCGACGCTGGAGGCGGCCTTCAACTGGTTCGAGGAAGGCAAGCGCACGCCGCTGATCATCAAGTCCAACCGCCTCTCTCGCGTCCACCGCCCCGTCCTGCTGGACCTGATCATCGTGCCGGTCCGGGACGGCAAGCAGGTGACGGCGCTGTCCATCCACGCCGGCATGTGGACCAGCGCCGGGCTGGCGACCACGCCGGACAGGGTGCCGCTGCTGCGGTCTGCGCTGTCGGCGCTGATGGACAAGTTCGATTTCGATCCGCACGGCCATGCGGGCAAGGTGCTGACCCATGCGCTGACCGCCCTGCCCCATGACATCCTCATCGGCTTCGACCGCGAGACGCTGGAGCGGCTGGTGCTGACCTTCATGTCGCTGACCGACCGGCCGCGGCCGAAACTGGTGCTGGGCACCAGCGCGCTGGCCCGCCATCTCTATGCCTTCGCCTGGCTGCCGCGCGAGGAGCTGACCACGGCGCGGCGCGTGGCGGTGCAGGACATGCTGAGCCAGGCCTGCAACGGCCCGGTGCTGAGCTGGTCGATCGCGCTGGAGGAAAGCGGCCTGGCGCTGCTGCGCATCACGCTCGACCTGCGCGATGGCGGCGTGGTGCCCGATGAACAGCCGCTCGACCGGCAGTTGAAGCAAATGGTGCGCGGCTGGCTGCCCGCTGTCGAGGAGGCGCTGGCCGAAAGCGAGGAGGCCGGCCGGGCCGCGACGCTGGCGCAGCGCTACGCCCCCGGCTTTCCCATGGGCTATCGCAACGGCGCCGGCCCGGCCGAGGCGGCGATCGACATCCGCCTGCTGCACAGCCTGTCCGCCCCCGGCGACAAGTCGATCCGCATCTATCGCAACGAAGAGGATACGCCCGAACGGCTGCGGCTGAAGCTCTACAGCCATGACGCCATCGCCCTGTCCGAAGTGGTCCCCGCCTTCGAGAATTTCGGTTTCCGCGTGATCGACGAGATGCTGACGGCGGTCGAAGCCAGGGGACAGGCGGGCGCGCTGGGCCATGTCCAGCGCTTCGTCCTGGAACTGCCGGCGGGAGGCGATGCCGAAACCGTGATTGCCCGCGCCAACATCGTGACGGAAGCGATCGCGCAGGTCACCGAAGGCGTGGCGGAAAATGACCGGTTCAACGAGTTGATCGTCACCGCCGGGCTGGACCAGCGATCGGTCGTGCTGCTGCGCGCGCTGTTCCGCTATCTGCGCCAGACCGGCATGGCCTATGGCATGGCGACCTTTGCCGAAACGCTGCGGCGTGAGCAGGGCATCGCCCGCCAGCTCATCGAGCTGTTCCAGGCGCTGCACGATCCGGAGGCCAAGGATGGACCGGCGCGCGCCGCCGCCGCGCAACAGGCGATCGAGGCGGGGCTGGAGAAGGTCACGGCCATAGACGAGGATCGCGTGCTGCGCCTGCTGCGCGCCGTGATCACCGCGACGCTGCGCACCAATTTCTACAGCCCGGCCGCGCAGGAGGCGCTGGCCTTCAAGCTGGACAGCGCGCAGGTCCCCGGCCTGCCCGCGCCGCTGCCATGGCGGGAAATCTGGGTCTATTCGCCACGCGTCGAGGGCATCCATCTGCGCGCGGGGCCCGTGGCGCGCGGCGGGCTGCGCTGGTCCGACCGCCGGGACGATTTCCGCACCGAAATATTGGGCCTGATGAAGGCGCAGCGAGTGAAGAATGCCGTCATCGTGCCGACAGGCGCCAAGGGCGGCTTCTATCCCAAGCAGCTTCCCAACCCGCAGGTCGACCGCGACGCCTGGTTCGCGGAAGGCACGGAAAGCTACCGCATCTTCATCCGCGCCCTGCTTTCGGTCACCGACAATATCGTCAAGGGCAAGGTGAAGCACCCGGGGCAGGTCGTCATCCACGACGGCGACGATCCCTATTTCGTCGTCGCCGCCGACAAGGGCACGGCCACCTTCTCCGACGTCGCCAACGCCCTTGCACTGGAACGCGACTTCTGGCTGGGCGACGCCTTCGCCAGCGGCGGCTCCCACGGCTATGACCACAAGGCGATGGGCATTACCGCCAGGGGCGCGTGGATCAGCGTGAAGCGGCATTTCGCGGAAATGGGCGTCGACGTGCAAAGCGAGCCGGTGCGCGTCGTCGGCTGCGGCGATATGTCGGGCGATGTGTTCGGCAACGGCATGCTGCTGTCGAAGGCGATCAAGCTGGTCGCCGCCTTCGATCACCGCCACATCTTCCTCGACCCCGATCCCGATCCGGCGAAAAGCTGGGAAGAACGCAACCGCCTGTTCCAGTTGCCGCGCTCAAGCTGGGACGATTATGACAAGACGCTGATCTCCAGGGGCGGCGGCGTCTTCCCGCGCAGCCTCAAGAGCATCCGCCTCACCCCGGAGGTGCAGGCGATATTGGGCGTCACCGACGCCGAAATGGAGCCGACCGCGCTGATCTCCGCGATCCTGAAAAGCCCCAACGACCTGCTCTGGTTCGGCGGCATCGGCACCTATGTGAAGGCCGCCGCACAGAGCCATGGCGATGTGGGCGACCCCGCCAACGACCGCCTGCGCGTCAATGCCGAGCAGCTTCGCGTGAAGGTGGTGGGCGAAGGCGCCAATCTGGGCGTCACCCAGGCGGGCCGCATCGCCTTCTCCCTGCGCGGCGGGCGGATCAACACCGACTTCATCGACAATTCGGCCGGCGTCGACTGTTCGGACAATGAGGTCAACATCAAGATCGCGCTCAACAAGGAAATGGCGGAAGGCCGCCTCTCCTTCGACGACCGCAACAAGCTGCTGGTCGGCATGACGGACGCGGTGGCCGACATCGTGCTGGAGGACAATCGCCTCCAGGCGCTCGGCCTTTCCATCGCGGAGGCGGGCGGCGCGGCGGAACTGGCGAGCTATGTGCGGCTGATCGAAACCTTCGAGGAGACGGGCCGGCTCGACCGGCAGGTGGAAGGGCTTGCCGCCAACGACCAGTTGCTGCGGCGCGGTCAGGAGGGGCTGGGCCTCACCCGGCCTGAACTCGCGGTGCTGCTGTCGACCGCCAAGCTCGCCTTGCAGGACGCCATCGAGCATGGCGACCTGGCCACCGACCCCAGCATGGACGACGAACTCGCCCAGGCCTTCCCGCCCGCGATGCGGAAGAAAGAGGCCGACGCCATCGCCGCCCATGCGCTGAAGAGGGAGATCATCGCCACCAAGGTCGCGAACCGCATCGTCAACCGGCTCGGCCTGATCCATCCGTTCGAACTGGCGGAGGAGGAAGGCTGCTCGCTGGCCGACCTCGCCAGCGCCTTCCTGATCGCGGAAAGGCTCTACGACATCCGCCGGCTATGGGACGACATCGACGCGGCGGAGATGTCCGAAGCCGCCCGGCTCGCCCTGTTCGGGGACATCGCCAACGGCATGCGGGCGCAGATCGCGGACATATTGCGCAGCCTGCCGTCCGGCACGCTGCCGCAGGCGGGCCATGGCGCGCTGGCCAAGGGCGTGGGCATGCTGGCGAAGCAGGTGGACGACCTGCTCACCAGCGAGGCGCTGCGCCGGGTCACGGCCGCAACGGACCGGCTGCTGTCGCTCGGCGCGCCGGAAGCGCTGACCCGCCGGACCGCCGGCCTGTTCAAGCTGGACGGCGCGGTGGGCATCGCCGCGCTGGCCGGGCGCCTGTCGGTGGATGAAGTCGCCCTGACCCGCGCCTTCACCCATCTGGGCGAAGCGGTCGGCATCGACTGGGTGCAGTCCACCGCCGCGCGCATGGCGCCGTCCGATCCGTGGGAGCGGCTGCTGATCTCCGGCGTGGCGCGTGACATGCAGCAGGTGCGGCTCGACTTCCTGGCGCAGGGGACGGGCAAGGACATCGCCCATCATGTCGAGGCATGGCTGAAGGAAAGGGGCGCCCGCATCCAGCAGTTCCGCGCCCTCGTCCAGCGCGCCAAGACGGCGGCGACGCCCAATGTCGCGATGCTGGCGGAGATCGCGGGTCAGGCGCGGGGATTGTTGGGGCGGTAGGAGGCTTTATGCTCTCTCCAACCCCCGTCATTCCCGCGCAGGCGGGAATGACGATTATGGGGTGGGGGTGGGAATCGGCTCCGGCGCAGGGACCGTTTCCGGCGGCGGCGCCTTCCCCAGCCCCGGCCCATAGACCGGCGTCACCGGTTCCTCCACCGTGCGTCCGTGCAGCGCCTCGATCTCCGCCTTGCGCTGTTTCAGATACAGCTCGCGATAATAGGCATAGGGATTTTCCTCGCTGCGGATCTGCTGGATCGTCTCGTCGAAGGCGGCGCGTTCGCCCAGCTGGTTCAGGATCGTCGCGGGAATCACATATTTCGGCTCGTTGAACGGCTTGCCGACGGCGAAGGGCACGACCAGCTTGTCCACCGTATCCCCCACAATGTCGCGCAGCGTCGTCGGCCCGACGATCGGCAGATACATATAGGGGCCCGGCCCCACGCCATAATAGCCCAGCACATTGGCAAGGCCGTTGGGCCGATAGGGCAGGAAGAAGGGCTTGCGCTTCGCCACGTCGAACAGGCCGGCCACGCCCAGGGTGGTGTTGATGGTGAAGCGTCCGACCGTCTCCATCGCCTTGCCCGGCTTGAACTGGAGCATATAGGCCAGGAAGACCACCGGCTCCTGCAAGTTGGAGAAGAAGTTGCGCAGCCCCTTGCGCGCGGGCTTTGGCAGACCCTTGTTATAGGCCTTGGCGACCGGTTCCAACACGGCCTTGTCGACCGCCTGCACCGTCTGGAAACTCTTCTCGTTCAGCCGCTCCAGCGGATCGCCCGGCGGCGGGCGGCTATGGCCCGTCACGACGATCTCGCCCGGCTGCGGCGCGGCAGCCGCAGGCGCGTCCGTGCCCGGCAGGTTCGGCATTACCGGCGGCGGCGGGACGACCAGCACCTGCGGCGTTCCTTCGGCGGCGGCCTGCGGAGCGGCAGGCGCATCGGGCGCTGGCGCGGCAACGGCGGCAGGGTCGGACGCCGCCGCCCCCTCCGTTCCCGCTTGCGCGCCCATCATCAGCATTCCAGCGGCTATGGCCGGCGTCAGCATATCGTCATTCCTTGCAGGCAGGCCCTTTGGAGCGGATGACATTTTCATGTCACGCCCGTTTCATTAAGGCGGCTAATTGCGATGGGGTCACCCGTCAATAGCATGACGCCGCCATCCTGCGCCGGCCGCCGCTCCATGGAAACGATCCGGCTTTGCCTCGCATATTTTGATACAAATTTTGCAAGGCCCATAGTTTGCAATTGCGAGTCGTTCGCGTTATGCAGCCTGCCTCATCTCCCACAGGACTCGTCCCGCTTCCGATGCACGCCCCCGCCCGCACCCAGCCGAACAACAGGAAGAAGAGCCCGAAGGCCTTCTGGCTGAAGCAGCTTCATACCTGGCATTGGGTGAGTTCCGCGATCAGCCTGATCGGCCTGCTGCTGTTCGCCTTCACCGGCATCACGCTGAACCACGCCGCCGATGTCGAGGGCTCGCCGCAGACGGTGACCAGGTCGGCCACCCTGCCCCCCGCCTTGCTGAAGCAGGTCGCGGCGGACGAGGCGCCCGACGCCAAGAGGCCCCTCCCCGCCCCGATCGCCCGATGGGTGGAACAGGAAATCGGCCAAAGCGGTGCGGGCGAAGCGGAATGGTCGGCGGACGAGGTCTATCTTGCCCTGCCCCGCCCCGGCGGCGACGGCTGGGTATCGATCGACCGGCATAGCGGCGAAGTCACCAGCGAGGCGACGAGCCGGGGCTGGATCAGCTATCTCAACGACCTGCACAAGGGCCGCAACGCCGGCAATATATGGAAGTGGTTCATCGACATCTTCGCCGTCGCCTGCTTCCTCTTCGCCCTCACCGGCCTACTCCTGCTCTGGCTCCATGCCAAGAAGCGCCCGACCACCTGGCCGCTGGTCGCCGCGGGCCTCGCCATTCCGGCCGTCCTGGCCATCATCTTCATCCATTAAGGGGGAGTTCTTCACCTCATGCAGATCAGCCACAAGATCGTCCTGACCGGCGCGGCCATCGGCGCCAGCGCCGTCGCCATGCCCGCCACGGGCCAGACCCTGGACGTCACGCTTGCCCTGCCGCGCCTGTCGGTGGCGGAATATCACCGTCCCTATGTCGCGATCTGGCTGGAGAAGGAGGGCGCGCCCGCCCGCACCCTCTCGGTTCTCTACGATGTCGACAAGCGCAACAATGGCGGCGTCAAATGGCTGCGCGACATTCGCATGTGGTGGCGCGCCTCCGGCCGCTCGCTCGCCCTGCCCGCCGACGGCATTTCCGGCGCCACCCGCGCCCCCGGCATCCATAAGCTGAGCTTCACCGCCGGCAAGGGCGGCATGCCGGTCCTGACCCCCGGCAAATATACGCTGGTGGTGGAGGCTGCGCGTGAATCCGGCGGGCGCGAGGTGGTTCGCGTGCCGCTCAACGTAACGGCGGCCGGGGCCAGAGGCAGCGCCGGCGGCCAGTTCGAACTGGGCGCGGTCAGCGCCGTGCTGTCGCGCTGAGGAGGGAGGCCATGATGACGTTCCGCAAGACGCTGTTGCTGCTCGCCGCCACCGCCGCCATGGCTCTGCCGCAAATGGCGGGCGCGGCGCGGCCCTGGATGCTGCCGTCCGAAACCATGTTCGCCGGCGCCGGCAATGAATGGCTGACGGTGGACGCCGCCATTTCCAGCGATCTCTATTATTTCGACCATCCGGGGCAGGACTGGCAGCCGGTCGTGACCGCACCGGACGGCAGCACGGCGCAGGTGGAAAACCGCGCCATCGGCAAGCTGCGCCAGACCTTCGACCTCGGCATCAGGACCAAGGGCACGTACAAGATCGCCATCGTCAACGAGATGCTGATGGGCAATTACATGCTGAACGGCGAGCGCAGGATGCTGCCGCGCGGCACCACCGCCGCGACGCTGGCGACCGCCGTGCCGCAGGGCGCGACGGACGTGCAGACGGCGACGGCGCGCACCCGGATCGAAACCTTCGTGACGGCGGGCGAGCCGGACCGAAAGGTCTTCACGACCACGGGCAAGGGGCTGGAGATGGTGCCCGTCACCCACCCCAACGACCTTGCCGTGGGCGAAGCCGCCACCTTCCAGTTCCTGTTGAACGGCAAGCCCGCGGCAGGGCTGGACGTGGTCGCCATCCCGGGCGGCATCCGCTACCGGTCGGACCTCAAGCAGATGGATGCGAAGACCGATGCCGAAGGGAAGGTCAGCTTCACCTGGCCGGAAGCGGGCATGTATTGGGTCAGCATCAGTTCCGGTGGGCGGCGCGGCCCGGGCGGCGAAGGCCCCGGCGGTGCGCCGGGCGCAGCCGGGCCCCAGGGCCAGCCGCAGGGTGAGGGCGGGCCCCGTCCGCCCATGGGCCCGCCCCAGGACCGCGCCACCTATGCCATGACGGTGGAGGTGCAGGGCTGACCGCGCGCCTGATCCGCATCGCCATCCCGCCCTGCCTCTCGCCCGACCTGTTCGAGCCAGACAAGCAGGCGGGCAGGATCAGCGACTTTGGCGGTCCGACCATGGGCACGAGCTGGTCCGCCCGCATCTTCGACGCCCCGCCCGGCAGCGCGGCGGCGATGGAAACGGTGCTGGGCCGCATCATCGCGCAGATGAGCAATTGGGAAGCGGCTTCCGCCATCAGCCGGTTCAATGCCGCGCCGGTCGGCCAATGGATGCCGCTGCCCGGCGAAATGCTGACCGTGCTGCGCGCCGGGCTGGAGATGGCCCGGCTGTCGGGCGGCGCGTTCGATCCGGCGGTGGGCCGGCTGGTGGCGAAATGGGGCTTCGGTCCGGACGGGCTGACGGGCCTTTGCGAAGGCCCCCATCATCCCTCGCCCTGGACCGCCATCGCGATTGAGGGCGACCGCGCCCGGCGCACGGCCGACGTGACGCTGGACTTTTCAGGCATCGCCAAGGGCTTTGCCGTGGATGCGATGGCGGCTGCCCTGCGCGGCCTCGGCGCTGCGCATTTCCTGGTCGAGATCGGCGGCGAATTGCAGGGGCAAGGGGTCAAGCCCGACCTCCAGCCCTGGTGGGTGGACGTGGAGGCTCCGCCGGGCCTTGCGCTCCCTACGCTCCGGATAGCGCTTTGCGGCCTGTCGGTCGCGACATCCGGAGACTATCGCCGCTTCCGCCAGGAAGGCGGCGTCCGCCTTTCCCACAGCATGGACCCCGCCACTGGCGCGCCCATCACCAACGATGTGGCTTCCGTAACGGTGCTCCACGAAAGCGCGATGCGGGCCGACGCCTGGGCGACCGCGATCACGATAATGGGGCATGAACGTGGCATGGCCCTCGCCACACGGCACGGCATTGCCGCATGCCTGATCCGGCGGGTTGCTGATCGCGGGCAGGAATATATGACGCCTGCCCTGGCCGCGATGCTGGATTGAACCCGAACGGGTGGCGAGCGGAGGATCTGCCCCGCACGCCTGCGAAGGCAGCGGCTTGGCGTGCTGGCAGCGGCGATTTGGCCACCCAAACCGCGCTCCAACCCAAAGCGCGCCTCGACAGCCGAGTATCGATAGGCCAAAGGCGAGCGCATGATCGCTGCCATGGCTTCCCTTCTCTTCGTGCTGATCTGGTCGACCGGCTTCATCGTCGCGCGGGCGATGGTGCCGCATGCCGCGCCGGAGCTGGTCCTGGCGGTGCGGCTGGCGCTGACGACGACCTTGCTCGCCGGGGCGGCGCTCTATGCGCGGCAGGCGCTGCCGCGTGGACGGCGGCTGGGGCTGCATCTGGCGGCTGGCGCGATGCTGCATGGCTTCTACCTGACGCTCAGCTGGTGGGCGGTGAACAACGGCATGCCGGCGGGCGTCATGGCGCTGCTGGGTTCGCTGCAACCGCTGATGGTGGCGGTGGCGAGCGTCGCCTTTCTGGGCGACCGGCTGCCCGCCCGCGCCTGGGTCGGTCTGGCGATCGCGATCGGAGGGGTCGGTTGCGTGCTATTGCCGGCGATCGAGCGGTCGGGCGCCGGATCGATCGCGACAGGACCGGCTCTCGCCGGCGTGCTCGCCGTGCTCGGCATGGCTGGCGGCACGCTGATCCAGCGCGGATCGATAGCAGGCGACGGCATCGCGATTTCCGGGGCGGTGCAGAATGGGGGCGGCGCGCTGCTCGCCATGGCGGCCACGCTGTTCGCCGGGGAATATCGCTGGGACGGCACGCCTGTGCTGTGGATCGGCCTTGCCTGGTCGGTGCTGGGGCTGTCGGCGGGCGGACTGTCGCTGCTGGTGTGGCTGGTGCGGCATCAGGGGCCGACGCGCATGTCGATGCTGTTGCTGCTGGTGCCGCCGCTTGCCGCGGTCGAGGCATGGCTGCTGTTCGGGGAACGGCTGGGTCCGGTGCAGCTCATCGGCTTCGGGCTGGCGCTGGGTGGAGTGATGCTGGGCCGGTCGACGCAACCGACGCGCAATCAGGACATCGCCGAACCGGCCTGAACTCAGCCCTGCCTTTCCCGCAGCCGTTCATGGTGGCGGATGACCTCATCGATGATGAAGCGCAGGAATTTCTCGGTGAAATCGGGGTCCAGATTCGCATCGGTAGCAAGCTGGCGCAGCCGGGCGATCTGGCGTTCCTCCCGGCCGGGATCGGCGGGAGGCAGGTCGTGGGTCGCCTTATGCTCTCCGACGGCCTGGGTGATCTTGAACCGCTCCGCCAGCATGAAGACGAGCGCCGCGTCGATATTGTCGATGCTCTCGCGATAGCGCTTCAGGGTCTCGTCCACTTTGGTCCTCCGCAGAGCATCGCCGGCGAAAATGGACGCGGGTTTTGCGCCCTGACGATGCGTCGATCAAATATCGCGCGCTTTTTGCCGCTTCCGGACGCCCGCGCAAGCTATTCCCGCTTGCCTTTAGCATTTTGCGCCGCCACATGGCGCTTGTCATGACAGCATCCGCCACCGGCAATGTCCACCCCATCGGCCGCGCCAGCAGCGCGCCTTCGCTCGCCCCCATGATGGCGCTGGTCGCCGAGGGCATGAATCAGGTGAACGCCGTCATTCTGGACCGGATGCAGTCGCGCATTCCGCTGATCCCGGAACTCGCCGGGCATCTGATCGCGGGCGGCGGCAAGCGGATGCGGCCGATGCTGACGCTCGCCTGCGCCGATCTGGTCGGTTATGCCGGGTCGCGCCATTACAAGCTGGCCGCCGCGGTCGAATTCATCCACACCGCGACCCTGCTGCATGACGATGTGGTCGACGGATCGGGGCTGCGCCGGGGCCGCAAGACCGCCAACATCATCTGGGGCAACAGCGCCAGCGTGCTGGTGGGCGACTTCCTCTTTTCCCGCTCCTTCGAACTGATGGTGGAGGCGGAATCGCTGAAGGTGCTGAAGATCCTCTCCAATGCGTCCGCCGTGATCGCGGAGGGGGAGGTCAACCAACTCACCGCCCAGCGCAAGATCGACACCAGCGAAGAGCAGTATCTCGACATCATCGGCGCGAAGACCGCTGCCCTGTTCGCCGCCGCCTGCCGCATTTCCGCCGTGGTCGCCGACCGCACGGAGGCCGAGGAGCAGGCTCTGGACGTCTATGGCCGCAACCTCGGCATCGCCTTCCAGCTTATCGACGACGCCATCGACTATGAATCGGACGGCGCGACCATGGGCAAGGATGCGGGTGACGATTTCCGCGACGGCAAGGTGACGTTGCCCGTGATCCTCGCCTATGCCCGGGGTTCGGAAGATGACCGCGCCTTCTGGAAGCAGGCTATTGCAGGCAACCGGGTGAGCGACGAGGATCTGGCGCATGCTACGGGCCTGCTGCGTAAGACGGGCGCGATCGCGGATACGCTGGCGCGGGCGCGGCATTATGGGCAGAGAGCCATCGATGCGCTGGGCATGTTCGACAATGGCAAGGCCAAGGCCGCGCTGACCGAAGCGGTCGGGTTCGCCATCGCGCGGGCTTATTGAGGGTCTGGCAGGCCGGTTCGTTTCCATCGTCGTGTTCCTGCGTAGACAGGTGCACTTAGCGCTTCATTCCGCCAAGACCTCCTGCCGATCATGATCCCTTCTCCTGAAACCATCGCCTTCCTCATGGCCGCCGCGCTTATGGCGGGATGCATCGACGCAATGGCGGGCGGCGGCGGGCTGATCGCCCTGCCTGCCTTGCTCGCCGCCGGAATCCCGCCCGTTCCGGCGGTCGCCACCAACAAGCTGCAATCCTCGCTCGGCACCTTCGGCGCCTGCGTCGCCTATGCGCGGGCGGGACATATGGATCTGAAGGCCTATCGCTGGCCGATATTCGCCGCCTTCGCAGGATCGGTCGGCGGGGCGTGGCTGGTGCAGCGGGTCGATCCATCCATCCTCGCGGGGCTTATGCCTGCGCTGCTGATCGCGCTGGCGGCCTATTTCACCTTTTCGCCCAAGATGAGCGAGATCGACCGGCACCAGCGCATCGGCATGGTGCTGCTGAGCCTGCTGATCGGCGTCATCGGCTTTTACGACGGCTTTTTCGGACCGGGTGCGGGCGCCTTCTACACCAGCATCTTCATTGCGCTGGGCGGCCTGGGCCTCGTGCGCGCCACCGCGCAGACCAAGGCAGCCAATTTCGCCAGCAACCTCGCCGGCCTGCTTACCATGATCGCGGGCGGGCATGTGATCTGGATCGTCGGCCTCGCCATGGCGGTGGGCAGCATCGCCGGCGGGCAGATCGGATCGCGCCTCGCCATGCGCTTCGGCAGCCGCCTGATCCGGCCGCTGCTGATCGTCATGTCGCTGGCGCTGACGGCGAAGATGCTGCTCGACCCTGAAAACCCCATTCACGCGCTGCTGTTCGGCTGATCCTTGCACTCGGCCGGGAATGGCGCGAGAGGGACAGCCATGACTGCCCTGCCCATCGATGCCGTGCTGCCCGACCTGCTTGCCGCCCTGCGCGAAGGCAGCAACGCCGTGCTGGTGGCGCCGCCGGGCGCGGGCAAGACGACGGCAGTGGCCCCGGCGCTGCTGAACGAACCCTGGTGCACCGGGCAGGTGCTGCTGCTCTCCCCTCGCCGGCTTGCGGCCCGCGCGGCGGCGGAACGGATTGCCGAACTGATGGGCGAACAGCCCGGCGGCACGGTAGGCTATGCGACGCGGATGGATTCGCGGATGTCGGCCCGGACCCGCCTGCTGGTCCTGACCGAAGGCATTTTCGTGCGGCGGATCCAGGACGATCCGGAGCTTTCGGGCGTTTCCGCGGTCCTCTTCGACGAAGTGCATGAGCGCAGCCTGGACAGCGATTTCGGACTGGCGCTGGCGCTGGACGCCCAGGGCGCGCTGCGGCCGGACCTGCGGATCGTGCCGATGTCCGCCACCCTGGACGGGGCGCGTTTTGCCGCGCTGCTCGCCCATGGCGGGAAGGACGCGCCGGTGGTGGAGAGCGAAGGCCGCATCCAGCCGCTGGAACTGCGCCATGTCGGACGCGCTGCCGAAAAGCGGATAGAGGATGCAATGGCGGCCACCATCCGCCGGGCGCTCAACGAAGAGGCGGAAGGCGACCTGCTCGCCTTCCTGCCCGGCGTGGCGGAAATCGAACGGACGGCGGAACGGCTGGAGGACGCCGGGGCGCAGGTTCACAAACTCCACGGGTCGCTCGATCCGGCGGCGCAGCGCGCGGCGATCCGCCCCTCGCGGGAGGGACGGCGGAAAGTCATCCTCGCCACCTCCATTGCGGAGACCAGCCTGACCATCGACGGCGTGCGGATCGTGGTCGACAGCGGGCTGGCGCGGCGGCCACGCTACGACCGGGCGGCGGGGGTGACGCGGCTGGTGACGGAGCGGGCGAGCCAGGCGGCGGCGACCCAGCGGGCGGGGCGGGCCGCGCGGCAGCGGCCGGGTGTCGCCTATCGGCTATGGGAAGCGGCTGCGACGGCCGGGATGCCGCCCTTCGACCCGCCGGAAATATTGGAGAGCGACCTGTCGAGCCTGATGCTGGACTGCGCGCTTTGGGGGGTGAGCGATCCGGGCGAGCTGCGTTGGCTGGACCCGCCGCCCGCTGCCGCCGTGGCGGAGGCGCGCAAGCGGCTGACGGTGCTGGAAGCGCTGGACGAGGATGGACGCATCACCGCCCATGGCAAGACGCTCGCCACCCTGCCGCTGGAGCCGC
The DNA here is from genome assembly GCF_002894065.1 of Sphingobium sp. SA916. Lineage (NCBI taxonomy): Bacteria > Pseudomonadati > Pseudomonadota > Alphaproteobacteria > Sphingomonadales > Sphingobiaceae > Sphingobium > Sphingobium sp. SA916. Next base: position 14,958 of record NZ_LXYF01000057.1, on the reverse strand, counting down.
GCATCGGCCATATGCTGGTGCGGGCAGGCGAAATGGGTCTGGCGGAGATCGCGGCGGAGGTTGCCGTGCTGCTGGGCGAGCGGGGAATCGGCGGACAGGACACGGACCTGTCGCAGCGGCGGATGCGCTGGCGGCGGGAAAGCGGCAAGCGCGCCGATGCGGCGCGGGCGATGGCGAAGCGATGGGCGAAGCTGGCCCCGACGGATTCATCCGGCGCAATCCCTGTCAGTGCGGCGGGAGGCCATGAAACCGGCCTCTGCCTTGCCCTCGCTTTCCCGGACCGGGTTGCAAGGCGCCGCTCTGCGGACGGAGCCGATTGGGCAAGCGTCGGGGGACGCGGCTTCCGGCTCGACCCGCTCAGCCCCCTGGCGCGGGAGGAATGGCTGGCGGTGGGCGAAGTGCAGGGCAGCGCCGCGGGCGCCCGCATCCTTTCCGCCGCACCGATCGGCGAGACGGAGGTGATCGCCCTGTTCAGCGCTCGCGTCGCGGAACATCGCACCGTGCGCTTCCGGGCCGCCAATGGCGGGATAGAGGCGCTGCGCGAAAGGCGGCTGGGCGCGGTGCGGCTCTCTTCCGGTTCCGACGACCGGCCCGATCCGACCGCCGTGGTCGCCGCCCTGACCGACGGCGTGCGGCAGGGCGGGCTGGACCTGCTTCCCTGGTCCGACGCCGCGCGGTCGCTCAGGATGCGCGCCGCCTTTGCCGGGGTGGAGGCGCTGTCAGATAGCGCGCTGATGGAAACGCTGGACGAATGGCTGCCCCCGCTGCTGCAGGGCAGGCGCCGCCTTTCCGACATCGACCGCTCGCAGCTTTCGGGCGTGCTGGAAGGGCTGATCGGCTGGGACGGGAAGCAGCAGGTCGACCGGCTGGCCCCGCCCGAATTCCGTTCCCCCGCCGGCAGCGGCCATGAGATCGACTATGCGGCGGAGGGCGGCCCCCGCGTCGAGCTGCGCGTCCAGGCCCTGTTCGGCCTCAACGAGCATCCGGTGGTCGGCAGCGGGCGCATTCCGCTGGTCCTCTCCCTCACCTCGCCCGCCGGCCGGCCGATCCAGACGACGCGCGACCTGCCGGGCTTCTGGAAGGGCAGTTGGAGCGCCGTGGCGAAGGAGATGCGCGGCCGCTATCCCAAACATCCCTGGCCGGACGACCCGGCAGCCGCCAGCGCCACGCTGCGCACGAAACGCGCCGACGCCAAGGGGAAGCCTTGACTTCGATCCAGTCGCTGGTGCAACGCAACCCGATCTTCCCTCAGGAGTCTCTATCGCGATGAGCGCGCGCATCTATCAGATCCAGAAGAACGCCCTGCAGTCCGGCAAGGCGCTGACCCGCAAATGGGTGCTGGAATATGTGGCGGCCGAAGCGAAGAAGCCCGATCCCCTGACCGGCTGGGCGGGTTCCGGCGACACGAAGCAGCAGATCAGGCTGACCTTCTCCTCCGAGGAAGCCGCCCGCGCCTATGCAGAGCGGGAGGGGATTCCCTATACGGTCATTCCGACCGCGCCGAAGACGCTGAAGATTCAGGCTTACGCGGACAATTTCCGCTAAGCCGCCGGGCAGGACAGGCCTGCGCCTTCAGCATCACCTGAGCGCCAGATCCGCCATCAACGCCGCGAAACTCGCCACCACGCCTGCCAGAAACAGCCGGTAGGCATAGCCCAGCCAGCGATATTTCCGCCGCTGGAGCACCTGCCCGTTCTGGTACATGTCGCGCAGCATCGCCCGGCACAGCGCGTCGTCATCCGCGACAAGCCGCATCATCCGATCGCTGAACTCCGCTTCGCCGAGGCTGGTGAAGACACCGAAGAACAAGAGATTATCCCCCTCTCCCACGCCGCCGCGTGGCTGGCTCACGCTCGGCAGCACCGCCAGGATCGCGCAGGTCGCGGCCAGGAACACGCCCACCGCCAGCACCGCCACCGGCCAGACCAGCGCGCCCGAGCGCAACTGCGCGACGCAAAGCGTGAAGATCACCATCGACGCGCCGATCAGCATGTTCGCCTTCTGGTCGGCCATCTGGCTGAGTTGCATATTGGTCTGCACCGCCGTGCGCAGCAGGTGGATCGCATTGGGCACCGGCGCATTCGCCCCATCGGCCATAGTCCCCCCTTCCCCTTTTTTCGCGACAGTCATGCCCGATTGCCGCCTTATTCCCTTGCCAAAGAGCGACGCTTGAGGGCAAAAGCCGCTCTTTCACGGAAAGCACCACGGATAATGACGGATCGCCAGCCAATTTTCGACAGCGTTTTGAGCCAGATCGCGCCTTTCAACAAAAAGGGCGTCGAACTGACCGAAGCCACCACCTTCGCCGGCGATCTGGAATGGGACAGCCTGACGGTGATGGATTTCGTCGCCGCGATCGAAGATGAGTTCGACATCATCATCACCATGAACATGCAGGCCGAGATCGAGACCATCGGCCAGCTCGTGGACGCCGTGGCGAAGCTGAAGGGCTGATCCGCCTGAAACTTTAACCGCCGTTCGGGCTGAGCGAAGTCGAAGCCCTTTGCTGAGCCAAGGCGAAGCATGGAGCCGCGGCTCCGCTCGGCAAGAAGCTGCGACTTCGCTCAGCCCGAACGGTTTTGGGACGATTGAGACAATGACCGACGCCACGCAAGCCCGCGACCTCTTCTCCAAATTCGATGCCCTGATCGCAGAGCGCGAGGCGCTGCTGGCGACCGGCGTGCGCGATCCCTTCGCCATCGTGATGGACGAGGTGAAGTCCCCGACCCAGGCGGTGATCAAGGGCAAGGACACGATCCTGCTCGGCACCTATAACTATATGGGCATGACCTTCGACCCGGACGTGGTCGCCGCGGGCAAGAAGGCGCTGGACGATTTCGGCGCGGGCACCACCGGCAGCCGCGTGCTGAACGGCACCTATCAGGGTCACAGGCACGTCGAGGAAGCGCTCAGGGACTTCTACGGCACCAGCGGCGCGATGGTCTTCTCGACCGGCTATCAGGCCAATCTCGGCATGATCTCCACCCTCGCGGGCAAGGGCGACTATGTCGTGCTGGACGCCGACAGCCACGCCTCCATCTACGACGGCTGCTTCCTGGGCGATGCGGAGATCGTCCGCTTCCGCCACAACAGCGTCGAGGATCTGGACAAGCGCCTGGGCCGCCTGCCCGCCGACGCGCTGAAGCTGGTGGTGCTGGAGGGCGTCTATTCGATGCTGGGCGACGTCGCCCCCCTGCCGGACATGGTGGCGGCGGTCCGCAAGCATCCCAATTGCATGATCTTGGTCGACGAAGCCCACGGCATGGGCTTTTTCGGCCCCAACGGCCGCGGCGTCTATGAAGAGCAGGGCGTCGAGAAGGACGTGGACTTCGTCGTCGGCACCTTCTCCAAGTCGGTCGGCACGGTGGGCGGCTTCTGCGTCTCCAACCATCCGAAGTTCGAGGTGCTGCGCCTCGTCTGCCGTCCCTATGTCTTCACCGCGTCCCTGCCGCCCAGCGTCGTCGCCACCGCCGCGACGTCGATCCGCAAGCTGATGCATGCGGGCGAGAAGCGCGCCCATCTGTGGAAGAATAGCCAGCGGCTGCACAAGGGCCTGACCGACCTCGGCTTCAGGCTGGGCACGGAAACGCCGCAATCCGCGATCATCGCCGTCATCCTGACCGACCAGACGCAGGCGGTGGCCATGTGGCAGGCGCTGCTGGAACTGGGGCTCTACGTCAACATGGCGCGCCCCCCGGCAACTCCCGCTGGAACCTTTCTGCTGCGCTGCTCGCTTTGCGCGGAACATAGCGATGAACAGGTCGGCCAGATCATCGCGATGTTCGAGGCCGCGGGCAAGGCGACGGGAGCGATCGGCTGATCGCGCCTTCCCATCGCCGCCGCGACCGGACGGGCATTTAACGCGACGGAATTTGCGGCGAAATCGGAACCTTTCACCTGCGGCATTTCTCCATTAATATTGTTCATCTAGTGTAACTGTCGATGGCGGACGGGTTTTTCATGGATGAACATGCGACAGGGTGGCGAGCGTTCGTTGCACGCTTCCTGCCGCTGGTGCTCGTCGTCCTGCTGGTGGGTTCTCTCGGCACGCTGCTCTACAGCGCCAGCCATGCGGCCCGCGACCATGAGCGCGCGCTGAAGGAACAGCGCCGCAGTTTCGAGATCATTGCCCTCGCCCGCGCGTTCGAGGCGAAGACCGCCCGCGCCGAAGTGACGCTGGCCCGCTATGTCATCAGCCTTGACCCCGATACCGGCCGCCTGTTCCAGGACCAGTGGCGCACCGCCGCAAGCCAGCTCAAGACGCTGAACTACACCACCCGCCATTCCGACTGGCAGCGCGGCAACGTCATGGCGTTGCAGGCGGCGTTCGACCAGCGCGGCAAGACGCTGAGCGAGATCGGTCTGCGCACCACCTACGACCAGAAGATGGCGGCGCTCGCGCAATTCCATCAGGCGGGCAGGTCCCGCGACCTGATGCGCATCACGGCGCTGCTGGACCGCGTCATCCAGGCGGAGAATGCCCGCTTGCAGGAGCGCAGCCAGGCCGTGTCGCTGGCCGGGGATCGCAACGCCTGGTTCGGCAAGACATCGCAGCTTTTCGGGCTGGTGCTGCTCGTCTGCGTGCTGTTCGCGCTCTGGTTCGCCAATGCCGCCTATAGCGAGCGGCGCAATGCCCGCAGGCAGGCGGATGACGAGGCGGAACGCGCCGACCGGCTGGAGGAGGCAGTCGCCACCCGCACCGCCGAATTGTCGGACGCCTATGAACGGCTCAAGAAGGAGACCGCCGAACGCGCCGCCGCCGAGGAAAATCTGCGCCAGATGCAGAAGATGGACGCCGTTGGCCAGTTGACCGGCGGCATCGCCCACGACTTCAACAACATGCTGGCGGTGGTGGTCGGCGGTCTGGAACTCGCCAAGCGCAAGCTGCGGCTGAAACCGCAGGAGGCGAACCGCCATCTCGACAATGCGATGGAGGGCGCCAATCGCGCCGCCGCGCTGACCCGCCGCCTGCTGGCCTTCGCCCGGTCGGAACCGCTGCTGCCCAGCCCGGTCGATCCCGATGCGCTGGTGGCCGGCCTGTCCGACCTGATCGACCGGTCCATCGGGGACCAGATCACCATGGCCTTCGAAAATGAGGCGAAGGGCTGGCGGATCTTCGTCGACCAGCATCAGATGGAAAATGCGATATTGAACCTGTGCGTCAACGCCCGCGATGCGATGGACGGGCGGGGTCGGCTGATCATAAGGACAGGGCAGGCCGAACTCGCGCAGCATGAGATCGGGGAATGCGCCGGCGGGGAATATGTGACCCTAAGCGTCAGCGACGACGGCTGCGGCATGACGCCCGACATCCTCTCCCGCGTGTTCGAACCCTTCTTCACCACCAAGCCGGTCGGCAAGGGCACGGGGCTTGGCCTCAGCCAGATTTTCGGCTTCGTGCACCAGAGCGAGGGAGAGATCCGCATCGAATCCGAACCCGGCAAGGGCACGAGCGTCCACCTCTATCTGCCCCGTCATATCGGTGCGGAAGGCGAAGACGCGATGGATGCGTCAACGCCGGACCGGGAACCCGTGCTTCACCCGCCGATGCGCATCCTGGTGGTTGAGGACGATCCGCGCGTCCTCAACCAGACGATGGCGGCGCTCTCGGAACTGGGCCACCTGCCGGTCGCCTGCGATCATCCGTCGAAGGCGGCGAAGCTGCTCACCAGCCATCGGGACATCGGCCTGATCGTCAGCGACGTGCTGATGCCCGACATGACCGGGCCGGAGATGATCCGCACCCTGCCCCCCATCTATGCGCATCTGCCGGTGCTGTTCGTCACGGGCTATGCCGGCGATACCGCTGAAAGCGCTGATTTCGGGGGTCATGAGGTGTTGCGCAAACCCTATACGCTGACAGGGCTGGCACAGGCGCTGTCGAATGCGCTCAGCGGATCGCACCACCCCGGAACAGCCGCGGCAGCAGAGTAAGCGCGCCGATCAGCGGCCAGCGGCGCTGCCAGGGTTTGATCTGGATAGCGGTGCCGGCGTGGCGGTTGATCTTCCAAGCCAGATAATCGATGCCGCCGGCATAGGTGAAGCTCGCCTTGGCGAGGCGGACGACCGACAGCCACTTGCCGCGCCTTTGCAGCCGCCGCCAGAGGGCGGCCGCCTGATCCGGCTCCGGCGACAGGGGCAGGCCCTGGGCCAGCGCGGCTTCCCCGAAGCGCCGGTAACGATCCGGATCGGCATCGACGATGGAAAGGGAGCGGCCCTTGCGCTCGGCCCGCAGTTCCGCGCCATAGGTCAGGGTGAAGCCGGTCTTCCACAGCGACAGCGCGTCCTGTTCCCGCACCATCGGGCGAGCGAGCGAAAGCAGCGTCGGGGCGGCGCCGGCAACGGCGGCGATGGCGCGCTGGCGGGCAAGGTCGTCCGCCGCCCAGAGCAGCCGCGCAGGCTGGGCAAAGCGCGCCCAGACCGACACATTGTCGGCGGCAGGGCTGTTGAGGCGCGCGAAGTCGGCCTCCGAAAGCACCGCATATTTGGCGATCAGGCCATTATGTTCGAAGGGAAAGACATTGGGCGGGATCAGCCGGTTGGCGGTCGCGAGCCAGCGCTTTCCATAAGCGGCGCGATAGTCGGATACGATCAGGTAGAAATCCAGCATCAAGCCGTCGAGATTCTCCTCCCGCAGGCAGGAGCCGTAGAAGAGCACCGCCCGCGAAGCGTCGGGATATTGGGCCGCCAACGCGCCCGCCATCGCCGCCGCGCGCGGATCGGCGGGCGTGGCCAGTTCGGCGGTGACGAGGGAGAGGAGAGTGTGGGGCATCGGTCCTTGGGCTCCCCCCTTCGCAGGAGCGCGGCAGTCTTTCAATCCCGCCGCCGGAATATCAAGGACAGATTGTTCGCGGGCATTTCGACCAATCGCTGAAATGCCAGCCCCTCGCCCTGCGCAATCGCAATGACATCCTCGGCCCGACGCAGGCCCCACTCGGGATCGCGCGCCCGAAGCGATGCGTCGAAGGCAAGATTGCCTGGCGCGGTTTCGACATCCTCCCGCAGATAGGGCCCATAGAGATAGAGCAGGCCACCCGGCGGCAGCGCCGCCCCCGCCGCCTTCATCAAACCGAGCGTCGCTTCCCAGGGGCTGATGTGCACCATGTTGATGCACAGGATCGCGTCCGTCCTTTCCACCGGCCAGCCGGCGCTGGCATCGAGCCTGAGTGGCCGACGCACATTGGGGAGCCCCGCTTCCTGCCGCCACGCTTCTATGGATGCCAGCGCAGCCGGATCGGAATCGCTCGGTTGCCAATCGAGCGCGGGCAGGGCGGCGGCGAAGTACATCGCATGCTCGCCGCTGCCGCTCGCCACTTCCAGCACCAGGCCGGAGGATGGCAGTTCCTCCCGAAGCACCGCCAATATGGCGTCGCGGTTGCGCTCCGTCGCGGGGGCGTGGCGCTTGCCTGCGGCGGCGTGGCCGGAACCGGGTTCCCACGGCTCCGGCCCGTCCGTCATTCGGCCGCTTCCGCCAGCGCCGGCTCGGTCCATGTGAGGACCGGCTTGCGCGCAGCCAGCGTTTCGTCCAGGCGGCGGCGCGGGGCGAAATAGGGCGCGCCTTTCAGCGCCTCGTCACCTGCTTTGGCGCGTTCGGCCAGGCTGCGCAGCGCCAGGATGAACTGGTCGAGCGCGGCCTTGCTCTCCGTCTCCGTAGGTTCGACCAGCATCGCGCCATGCACCACCAGCGGGAAATACATGGTCATCGGGTGGAAGCCCTCGTCGATCAGCCCCTTCGCGATGTCGAGCGTGGTGAAGCCTTCCGCCAGCCCCTTGTCGCTGAACAGCGCCTCATGCATGCAGGGGCCGCTGCCGCCGAAGGGCGCGTCCAGCACATCGTCCAGGCTGCGCAGGATATAGTTGGCGTTCAGCACCGCATCGCTGGCGACCTGCCGCAGGCCGTCCGCGCCATGGCTGAGGATGTAGGTCAGGGCGCGGGTGAACATGCCCATCTGGCCATGGAAGGCGACCATGCGGCCAAAGGTCTGGCCGTGATGGTCTTCCGCCGTCTCTTCCTCGACCAGCACGAATTTGTCGCCCTGCTTTTCGACGAAGGGCAGCGGCGCGAAGGGGGCGAGCGCTTCGGACAGCACCACCGGGCCGGAGCCGGGACCGCCGCCGCCATGCGGCGTGGAGAAGGTCTTGTGCAGGTTGATGTGCATCGCGTCGACGCCCAGATCGCCGGGGCGGACCCGCCCGACGATGGCGTTGAAGTTCGCGCCGTCGCAATAGACGAAGGCCCCGGCGGCGTGCACCGCGTCGGAGATCGTCTTCATGTCCCGCTCGAACAGGCCGCAGGTATTGGGATTGGTGATCATCACCGCCGCGACGTCGGGGCCGAGGCGGCCCTTCAGCGCTTCCAGATCGACCCGCCCGTCCGGTGTCGCCGGAATATCCTCGACCTTATAGCCGCAGAAGGCGGCGGTCGCAGGGTTGGTGCCATGAGCGCTTTCCGGCACCAGGATGACGCTGCGCGCATCGCCCCGCGCTTCCAGCGCCGCGCGGATCGCAAGCAGGCCGCATAATTCGCCATGCGCGCCCGCCTTGGGGCTCATCGCGACGGAATGCATGCCGGTCAGGGTCACCAGCCAGGCGGCCAGTTCATGGATCACCGCCAGCGCGCCCTGCACCGTCGATTGAGGTGCAAGCGGGTGAAGGTCCGCGAAACCGGGCATCCGCGCCACCTTCTCGTTCAGGCGCGGATTATGCTTCATCGTGCAGGAGCCGAGCGGGAACAGGCCAAGGTCGATGGCGTAGTTCTGGCGGCTGAGGCGGGTGTAATGGCGCACCGTTTCCTGCTCCGACAGGCCGGGCAGGCCAATGCTGTCGGTGCGGGCCAGATCGCCGAGACGGCTGGCGACCTCTGGCGCTTCGGCAAAGTCGACGCCAGTTGTCTCGGTCGAGCCGATTTCGAAGATCAGCGCTTCCTCCAGCATCAGCGCACGGTTGCCCGTGGCGGTCGCGGGCGCGCTGTCGGCTTTAGTCAGAGCCTGCGGCGCGGTCGGCCGGCCTTCCTTGAGCATGGTCATGCCAGTTCCTCCTCCAGCGCCTTCGCGAAGATTTCGATATCCTCCACCGTCACGGTTTCGGTGACGGCGACGACCAGTCCGTTGCCGATTGCCGGCGCGTCCGGGAACAGGCGACCGAGCGAGACGCCGCCCAGCACGCCCTTGTCCGCCAGGTTGCGGACGACTTCGCGGGCGTCCTTCGACAGGATCAGGGTGAATTCGTTGAAGAAACTGTCGTTGAGCAGCGTGACGCCGGGCACCTGGGCCAGCCGGTCGGCCGCCTGAACGGCCAGCCCATGGTTGAGCGCCGCCAGTTCCCGCAATCCCCTTTCGCCCAGCAGCGTCATATGGATGCTGAAGGCCAGCGCGCAGAGGCCGGAATTGGTGCAGATGTTCGACGTCGCCTTTTCACGGCGGATATGCTGCTCGCGCGTCGAAAGCGTCAGCACGAAGCCGCGCTTGCCCGCCGCGTCCACCGTCTCGCCGCAAAGGCGGCCCGGCATCTGGCGGACATATTTCTGCTTGCACGCGAACAGGCCCAGATAAGGCCCGCCAAATTGCAGGCCGACGCCGATGGACTGCCCTTCCCCGACGACGATGTCCGCATCCATATGGCCCGGCGCCCTGATCGCACCCAGGGCGACCGGCTCGGTGACGACCGCGACCAGCAGCGCGCCCGCCACATGGGCGGCATCGGCGAGCGGCGTCAGGTCGGCGATGCGGCCGAGAATGTCGGGATATTGGACGACGACGCAGCTTGTATCCTTGTCGATCCCGGCGATCAGCGCGTCGATGTCGGTGGCGGCGTCCAGCGTCGGCGCCTGATGCACCAGCGCGTCGCCGGTGAACTTCGCCATGGTGTTGGCGACCGAGACATAATGGGGGTGCAGGCCGGAGGACAGGATCGCCTTGCCGCGCTTGGTGATGCGGCGGGCCATGCCGATCGCTTCCCAGCAGGCGGTCGACCCGTCATACATGGAGGCGTTGGCGACGTCGCAGCCCAGCAGGCGCGCCACCTGCGTCTGGAATTCGAACAGCACCTGCAAGGTGCCCTGCGCGATTTCCGGCTGATAGGGGGTGTAGGCCGTCAGGAACTCGCCGCGCTGGATCAGATGATCGACGCTGGCGGGGACATGATGCCTGTACGCGCCCGCGCCCAGGAAGAAGGGCGCTTCCCCCGCTGACAGATTCTTCCGCGCAAGGGCCGCCATGTGGCGCTCGACCGCCAGTTCGCTGGCATGGTCGGGCAGGCCGGCGATCTTGTCCGAAAGGCGAGCCTCGGCAGGAACGTCCACGAACAGGTCGTCAATGGAGGACGCCCCGATGACGGACAGCATGGCCTGCCGGTCGGTGTCGGTAAGGGGTAGGTAGCGCATTTCACATATCTCCTCTCCCCTCCCCTTCAGGGGAAGGGCCGGGGGTGGGGACCATCCTCCAGACGCGGCGCCTGGGGCGGTCCCCAACCCCTCCCCCGAAAGGGAGGGGCTATTGGCTTCTCAAAGGCTCGCGACGAACTTCTTATAGGCGGCTTCGTTCATCAGGCCTTCCAGTTCGCTGGCATCCGTGACGCGCAGCTTGAAGAACCAGCCATCCTCCTCAGCATCGCTGTTCACCAGCGCAGGCTCGTCTTCCAGCGCGCTGTTGGTTTCCACGACCTCGCCGGAAATCGGCGCATAGACGTCCGAGGCGGCCTTGACCGACTCCACCACGGCCGCGTCGTCGCCCTTTTCGAAGGTCGTGCCCTCCGCAGGCAATTCGACGAAGACGATGTCGCCCAACTGCTCCTGCGCATAATCGGTGATGCCGACCGTGGCGATTTCGCCCTCGACATCGATCCATTCATGTTCGTCGGTGAAATAACGGCTCATAAATCAATCCCCTTCCGAAAAGGACTCAGGCTTTGCGGCGATAACGGTGCGGAACGAACGGCATCGGCGCAACCTCCGCCGCGATGCGCTTGCCGCGCACTTCGATTTCGAGCGCCGTGCCGATCGCGCTGTGGGGCAGGCTGACCCAGCCCATCGCGATCGGCGCGCCCACCGTAGGCGCGAAGCCGCCGGACGTGACTTCGCCCACCTGCGCGCCGCCGGCATGGATCGTCGCGCCCTCCCGCGCCGGCAGGCGGCCCTCGATCCTCAGGCCCACGCGCTTCGAACCCGGTCCGTCGGCCAATTCCTTCATCACCCGCGCATGGCCGATGAAGCCGCCTTCTTCCCGCCTGCGCTTCTGGATGGCGAAGCCCAGATCGGCGCCGATGGTGCTGACGGCAGGCGTCAGGTCATGGCCGTAAAGCGGCAGCCCGGCCTCCAGGCGCAGGGAATCGCGTGCTCCAAGGCCGATCGGCTTCACCTGCGGCAACGCGCAGAGCGCATCGGCCAGCAGCGTCACATCCGCGGCGGGCACGCTGATCTCGAAACCATCCTCGCCGGTATAGCCCGACCGGCTGATCCACAGCGGAACGCCGCGCCAGGTGAAGAGGCCGGACTGCATGAAGATCAGATCCCCGGTTTCCGGGACCAGCGTGGCCATCGCCTCCCCCGCTTCCGGCCCCTGCAAGGCGAGCAGGGCCTGCTCGTCCATGTGATTCATCACCACTTCATCGGGCAGATGCTCGATCATCCAGCCGATGTCGTCATATTTGGTCGCGCCGTTGACCACCATATAGATGTCCGCGCCGTCGAAGGCGCCGTCCCCCAGGCGAGAGACCATCAGGTCGTCCAATATGCCGCCTTCTTCATCGAGCAGCATCGAATAGCGCTGGCGGAAGGGCTTCAGCCCCTTGATGTCGCTCGGCAACAGGATTTCCAGCGCGTCGTCCACGCCTTCGCCGGAAAAGCCGATCTGGCCCATATGGCTGACGTCGAACAGCCCGGCATGTTCGCGGGTCCAGGCATGTTCGGCCATGATGCCTTCATATTGGATCGGCATGTGATAGCCCGCGAAGCCGACCATCCGCGCGCCCCTGGCGCGGTGCCAGCCATCCAGCGGCAGGTCCTGCAACGGCAATTCTTCTTCGAGATGGGCGATGTCGTCATTGCCGGACATGAGGGGCGGCCTTTCCGTGCGAGGGTCATTGGCGACAGACGCGCCCGTCCGGAGTCGGACTCATCGCGTTTGCCACCCCCTCTGTCACGGAACCTGAGAGCTTTGACCACCAGTCAGGCGACCGGATGGCTTACCCCTTCGGTGGGACGGCGCGAACCGTCCGCTTTCCAGAGTGCCTGCCCATGATGCGGTCCTTTGGCCTGAGAGATTCCGGGGCGGTTGCTCCTTCGGCGACGGGGTGGCCTGAAAGGCTTCCCATGCTCTCCCGCATCAAGTCCGATGACCGAATCCACGGCACCGGCGACAGTTCCGCATTGCGTGAAACGCGTCGCGCCGTCAATCGCTCAATCGGCGCCTTCCTCTTTTGCCAGCCGTTCGGCCAATATGCGCGCGGCCTGCCGCCGTTCGATCAGCCGCCGGTTGGCCGATGCGTCGTTCAGGACCAAGGCGCCAAGCCCCTCCTCCCCTTCGAACAGGCGCAGGAAGCGTTCGACGCCGGCGAAATTGGAGTCCGCGACCAGATGTCGCACCAGGTCGATCCGCCCCGACCAGAGCCGGTCGCCCTGCGCGCGCAGCAGGTCGGCAAGATCCTCAAGCTGGGCCGCGAGCGCGGCGATCTGCGGATGAAGGGCCATGACCCGATGCGTAGAGCGGTTTCAGGGCAAAGGGAATGCCGGACCGTCGCGAATCTCCGGACAATGGCTCAGGCCAGCGCCAGTTCACCGAAAATCTCGGCATGCCGCTTTTCGGCATAGCGGTCGGTCATGCCCGCGATGAAGTCCGCTATATGGCGGCTGCGCCGGGGTTCCAGCGTCGCGCAATCGTCGCGCCACTCCTGCGGCATCAGTTTCGGGTCGGCCTGATAGGCGCGAAACAGATCGGTCACGATCACGCGCGCCCGGTCGGCGGCCGCCAATTGCGATGGGTGGTTATAGAGCGTCGCATACATGAACCGCTTGAGATCGCGCTCCTGCGCTGCGAGTTCGGGCGAGAAGCCGACCAGCGAGCGTCCGGCCCGGCGAACGTCGTCGGCGGTCTCCACGCCCGCCGCAAGGATGTTGGCGCGGGTGGCGGCGATCAGGTCGTTCGCCATCACGCCGATCTGTTCCCGCACCAGTTCGCGCAGCAGGCGATCCTCCGGCACATCGGGATAGCGCGCGCGAACCCGGTCCCAGCAGCCTTTCACCAGCGGCACGCCCAGAAGCTGGTCCAGCGTCAGCAGGCCCGCGCGCAGCCCGTCGTCGATGTCGTGATTGTCATAGGCGATGTCGTCCGCGATCGCCGCGAGCTGCGCCTCCAGCGAGGCATGGCTGGCAAGGTCGAGCGGAAACAGCGCATCCACCTCCCGCATGGCCCAGCCGGGCCGCGTGACCGGGCCATTATGCTTGGCCAGCCCCTCCAGCATCTCCCAGCTCAGATTGAGGCCGCGGAATAGCGGGTAGGGACTTTCCAGCAGCATCAGCGTGCGCAGCGTATGCGCATTATGGTCGAAGCCGCCATGCGCGTCGAGCGCCGCCTCCAGCGCATCCTCCCCCGCGTGGCCGAAAGGCGGATGGCCGATGTCGTGCGCCAGGCAAAGCGCTTCGGTAAGGTCTTCGTTGAGGCCCAGTGTCCGCGCCGTCGTGCGCCCGATCTGCGCCACCTCCAGGCTGTGGGTCAGCCGGACGCGGAAATGATCGCCGTCGGGCGACACGAACACCTGCGTCTTGTGGCGCAGGCGGCGGAAGGCGATGCTGTGGATGATGCGGTCGCGGTCCCGCTGGAACATGTCGCGGGGCCCCCGCACCTCCCCGCCGGGTTCGGCATGGAGGCGGCCCCGGCTCTGGCCGGGATGCGAGGCATAGGATGCAAGCAGCGTCATGCCGCGCCCTTTAATGCCGTTTTCGACCATTGCCGAGTCGTTCGATGTTCCGACCGATGGGAAATCGCCCTATTTCGCCGGAAGCCGCTCAACCACTTCCCCGGCATCGCTTTTCCAGGCGAACACGTCCGCGCCCGCCGCCTTCAGCTTGTCCTCCAGCGCCCTGGCCCGCGTGAAGCTGCTGAACGGCCCGACAAGCAGGCGATTGGTGCGGCCCCAGCTCGCCACCCAGGCGTCCTGCGGTTCGAGCGAGTCATATTTCTTGCGCAATCCCTTCATGGTGAAGGCCAGTGCGCCCTTGTTCGCACCCGTACCGACCTGAAGCCAGTTGCGCGAGGGATTGGCGGCAAGGCGGGCCTTTTCCTCGGCCGCCTTCTTCTTTTCCTCGGCCAGTTGCCTGGCCTTGGCATCCGCTTCGGCCTTCGCCTTGGCGGCGGCGGCCTTCTTCGCCTTTTCCGCGGCAGCGGCGGCGGATGCCTCCCGCTCGGCGCGGCGGGCGGCCTGGATCCGGGCGACCTCCGACAGGTCGACCGCGACGACGCTCGACTGGCGTTCGGATTCCGGCACATCGATGGCGTGGATGATGTCCGCCAGCGAATGGGTGACGGCCGGATCGATCTGCTGCTGCGGCGCAGGCGTTGCGGTTGGTGGCGGAGCGGCCGGCTGAGCCGACGGCGCGTCCACCCCGCCCTGTGGCGGGCTGGACGGGGGGGGCGCCGATGCCTGCGCCAGCGTGATCGCGTTGAGCTGGCTCGGCGGCGGGCTGGCGGGCGCCGGGCCTTGCGCCGGGACGGATTCGAAGCCGGGCGCCGGCGGGCCCTGCACATTGGAGGTGGCGGGAGCGGCGGCGGAGGCGGCAGCTTGCGGCGCGCGCTGCGGCGGAGGCGGCGTCTGGGTCTGGGTCTGTGGAATGGTGGAGGTGGGAACGGGCTGGCCTGGCGCCGGCGCGTTGCGGGCCGGCGCTTCGGCCTGCGCAAGCCTCGTGGCGGTTTCGGTGCGGCGCGAACGACGATCCTGCTGCGCGGATCGGGCCGGCGGCGGCGTCCG